>JAYUQJ010000116.1:0-4764 GCA_043756825.1 Betaproteobacteria bacterium
TGGCCTGCGCCAGGCGTGTCGCCCACATGGAGAGTTATGTAGGCTTGGTCGAAGTGGGCGTGGGCCTGATCCCCGGCGGCGGCGGCCTGACCTATATCGCCCGCCGCGCGGCCGAGAACGCCGCGGCGGCCAACAGCACCGACCTGCTGGCCAACTTGCGCGACACCTTCCAGGCGGCGGCCACCGCCAAGGTGGGCACCAGTGCGATCGACAGCCGCAGCATTGGCTATCTGCTGGCCGACGATGTGATCGTGGCCCACCGCGACGAGCTGCTGTTCATCGCCAGCGAGCAGGTCAGGTCCATGGCTGCCAGCAACTGGCGCGCGCCCTTGAAGGCCCAGTTCGCGGTGGCCGGGCGCAACGGCATCGCCACCATCAAGGCCCAGCTGGTGGCCATGCGCGATGGCGGCTTCGTCAGCGCGCATGACTTCCACATCGCCAGCCTGATCGCCGATGTGGTCTGCGGCGGGGATGTGGACGCCGGCACGCTGGTGAGCGAGGATTACCTGATGGCGCTGGAGCGCAAGCACTTCTGCGCGTTGCTGGAACACCCGAAGTCGCAGGAGCGGATCATGGGTTTGCTTCAAACCGGCAAGCCGGTTCGCAACTGAGCGCGGAGAACATGACTATGAGCAAACAACTTCAAGACGCCTACATCGTTGCCGCCAGCCGCACGCCGATCGGCCGCAGCCACCGGGGCTTCTTCCGCAACACCCGGCCCGACGATTTGCTGGTGGCCGCCATCCAGGGCGCGCTGAAGCAGGTGCCGGGGCTGGACCCCAAGGCCATCGAGGACGCCATCGTCGGCTGTGCCATGCCCGAGGGCGAGCAGGGCCTGAACATGGCCCGCGTGGCCGCGCTGCTGGCCGGCCTGCCCAACAGTGTGGGCGGCATCACCGTCAACCGCTTCTGCGCGTCCGGCTTGAGCGCGGTGCAGATGGCGGCCGACCGCATCCGCGTCGGCGAGGCCGAGGTGATGATCGCCGCCGGCGCCGAGAGCATGAGCCTGGTGCCGATGTCGGGCAACAAGCCGTCCTTCAACCCGGCGGTGTTTGCGCGTGACGAGAACATCGGCATCGCCTACGGCATGGGCCTGACGGCCGAGAAGGTGGCCCAGCAGTGGAAAGTCAGCCGCGAGGCGCAGGACGCCTTCGCGCTGCAGTCCCACCTCAAGGCCCTCAAGGCCCAGCAGGCCGGTGAGTTCAGCGACGAGATCACGCCGGTGGAGGTGTTCACCCGCAGCCCCGACCTGGCCACCGGCGAGGTGTCGGTCAAGAGCCGCAGCGTCAGCCTGGACGAAGGCCCGCGCGCCGACACCACGCTGGAGGCCCTGGGCAAGCTGCGCCCGGTGTTCGCGGCCAAGGGCAGCGTGACCGCTGGCAACAGCTCGCAGACCAGCGACGGTGCCGGCTGCCTGATCCTGGCCAGCGAGAAGGCGGTCAAGCAGTTCGGCCTGACACCGCTGGCGCGCTTCGTCAGCTTTGCCTCGCGCGGCGTGCCACCCGAGATCATGGGCATCGGACCCGTAGAGGCCATCCCGGCGGCGCTGAAGAACGCGGGCTTGAGCCTGTCCGACATGGGCTGGATCGAGCTGAACGAGGCCTTTGCCGCGCAGGCCCTGGCGGTGATCCAGACCGTGGGCCTGAACCCCGAGCGGGTCAACCCGATGGGCGGGGCGATCGCGCTGGGCCATCCGCTGGGCGCCACCGGCGCGATCCGCGCCGCCACCGTGGTGCACGCACTGCGTCGTCACAACCTGAAGTACGGCATGGTGACGATGTGCGTGGGCACCGGCCAGGGCGCGGCCGGCATCTTCGAGCGCGTCTGATGCCGATCAGCCCACCCAGGAGACCCGGATGACCATCAAGACTGCCACCCTCAACGGCGTGGCCACCATCGAGATTGCGCGGCCCGAGAAGAAGAACGCGTTGACGATGGCGATGTACACCGCCATGGCCGACGCGCTGGCGGCGGCCACGGCCGATACTGCCGTGCGTGCGGTGCTGATCACCGGCCAGCCCGGCTGCTTTACCTCGGGCAATGACCTGGAGGACTTCATGCAGCGCCCGCCGCAGGGCGAGGAGTCGCCCGTCGCACGCTTCATGCAGGCCTTGCTGGCTTGCGACAAGCCGGTGGTGGCGGCCGTCACCGGTGCGGCGGTGGGCATCGGCACCACGCTGCTGCTGCACTGCGACCTGGTCTATGTCAGCGACGAGGCCCGGCTGGCCATGCCTTTCGTCAGCCTGGGCCTGGTGCCCGAGTTCGCCAGCAGCCTGATCATCCCGGCGCTGATGGGCCATGTGCGCGCCGCCGAGAAGCTGATGCTGGGCGAGCCCTTCTCGGGCAGCGACGCGGTGGACTGCGGCATCGCCAACGCGGTGTTGCCGGCCGGCGAGGTGGTCAACCATGCCCGGCGCATGGCCGAGCGCTTCAATGCCTTGCCGCCCAGCGCGGTGCGCGAGACCAAGCGCCTGATGCGCGCGCCGCTGCACGAGCAGGTTCAGCAGGTGATGGCGGGCGAGGGCGAGCTGTTCCGCCAACGCCTGCGCAGCCCCGAGGCGATGGAAGCCTTCCAGGCCTTCTTCCAGAAGCGCAAGCCGGATTTCAGCCCCTTCTGACCGGCGCGGGCATCCGCCCCGGCCCCGCCGTCACGCCTTGGGCACCGGCCGCGGCTTGCCCTGGCCGTCGATGGCCACATAGGTCAGGTTGGCCTCGGTCACCTTGACCACCTGCAGATTGGCCGGGTTGCGCTCGGCAAACACCTCCACATGCACGGTGATCGAGGTGGTGCCCACCCGCACCACCCGCGCATAGAAGCTGACCAGGTCGCCTACCGACACCGGCTGCTTGAAGATGAACTCGTTCACCGCCACGGTGGCGATGCGGCCCTTGGCGATGCGCGACGGCAGCACCGCGCCGGCCAGGTCCATCTGCGCCATCAGCCAACCGCCGAAGATGTCGCCATTGCCGTTGACGTCGGCCGGCAGGGGCATCACCCGCAGCACCAGCTCGCTGCCGTCGGGCAAACTCAGGGGTCCGGTCAGGGGGCGGTGCGGGGTTGACAAAGCAGAGGGGCTTGCGGAGTCGGTCATCGCCTTCACCTGTATCGGGTTTTGCATGAAGGCATTCTTTCATGCAGCCCCCTGGCCGCCGGGCCTGACCCAGCACTGCACCACTTCCCTGGGCCCCCGCCGGCCCGCCGATCCCCCATGCGCCATTCGTCGTCCAGCTTGCCCGTTGCCAATGCCACCGTGCCTGGCGTGCCCCGTTCAGACTGGCAGACCCTGGGCCGCCTGCTGCCCTATCTCTGGCAATACCGCTGGCGGGTGGGTCTGGCTTTGGGGCTGATGGTGCTGGCCAAAGTGGCCAATGTCAGCGTGCCGGTGCTGCTCAAGCACCTGGTCGATGCGCTGGATCTGAAACCGGGTGACGTGCGCGCCTTGCTGGTGGTGCCGGTGGGCCTGCTGCTGGCCTATGCCGGGCTGCGCTTGTCTACCAGCCTGTTCACCGAGCTGC
The DNA here is from genome assembly GCA_043756825.1 of Betaproteobacteria bacterium. Classification (GTDB taxonomy): domain Bacteria; phylum Pseudomonadota; class Gammaproteobacteria; order Burkholderiales; family Burkholderiaceae_C; genus Pseudaquabacterium. Next base: position 3,517 of record JAYUQJ010000116.1, read on the forward strand.
GCGAGCTGGTGTTCGCCAAGGTGTCCTTCGGCGCGTCCAAGCAGATCGCGCTGGAGGTCTTCAACCACCTGCATGCGCTGAGCTTGCGCTTTCATCTGGAGCGTCAGACCGGTGGCTTGTCGCGCGACATCGAGCGCGGCACCCGGGCCCTGCAATCGCTGGTGTCCTATTCGCTCTACACCATCCTGCCCACACTGGTGGAGGTGGTGCTGGTGCTGGGTGTGCTCGGCTGGCGCTTCGACACGGGCTATGTCTGGATCACGCTGGGTGCACTGGCGGTCTACATCACCTTCACGGTGACGGTGACCGAGTGGCGGGCACGCTTTCGGCGCGAGATGAACGAGCTCGATTCCAAGGCCCACACCCGGGCCATCGACGCCTTGTTGAACTACGAGACCGTCAAGTACTTCAACAACGAGGCCTTCGAGGCCGAGCGTTACAACGCCGGGCTGGAGGTCTTCCGCCGTGCCCAGGTCAAGAGCCAGATCACCTTGTCGATGCTCAACACCGGCCAGCAGTTGATCATTGCCATCAGCCTGGTGGCCATGCTGTGGCGTGCCACCCAGGGCGTGGTGGAAGGGCGCCTGACCCTGGGCGATTTCGTGATGGTCAACGCCTTCCTGATCCAGCTCTACATCCCGCTGAACTTCCTGGGCGTGCTCTACCGCGAGGTCAAGCAGAGCCTGACCGACCTGGACCGGATGTTCGTGCTGCTCGAGCGCGAGCGCGAGGTGGCCGACGTTCCCGGCGCGCCGGCCTTGGCGGTGCCGCAGGGTGTGGTGCGCTTCGAGAACGTCAGCTTTGCCTACGATCCAGCGCGGCCCATCCTGCATGGCGTCAGCTTCGAGATCCCGGCCGGCAAGACGGTGGCCGTGGTGGGCGCCTCGGGCGCCGGCAAGAGCACGCTGGCGCGCCTGCTCTACCGCTTCTACGATGTGACCGGAGGCCGCATCACGATCGACGGACAGGACATCCGCCAGATCACGCAGACCAGCTTGCGCCGGGCCATCGGCATCGTGCCGCAGGACACCGTGCTGTTCAACGACAGCGTCGGCTACAACATCGGCTACGGCCGCCACGGCGCCAGCGAGGTCGAGGTCGAGGCCGCTGCGCGTGCCGCCCATATCCACGATTTCATCGCCGGCACGCCCCAGGGCTATGCCACGATGGTGGGCGAGCGGGGCTTGAAGCTCTCGGGCGGAGAGAAGCAGCGGGTGGCGATCGCGCGCACCTTGCTGAAGAACCCGC
>JAYUQJ010000117.1:0-4747 GCA_043756825.1 Betaproteobacteria bacterium
TTTAGGATCTGCATATGCCGACATCCAAGACCTTTCTGAGCTCCCCATTGCCGCGGCCAGTATCGGTCAGGTTCACCGCGCAAAAATTGGCGGACGTACGGTGGCCATCGAGGTTCAATATCCTCACATCAGAGACACCATTGAATCTGACCTGAAGGTTTTGCGGACCCTGCTCCGAAGCTTGGCTCTCTTATTTCGCCGGGACCTCGATTTTGAACCGCTATTGAACGAATTCAGCGCGATTTTTGTGCAGGAGACTGATTATCTCCAGGAAGCTGGATTCACTGCGGCTTACCGCGAAAAAGCGGCGGCTTTTCCTGAGTGGGTGGTGCCGGAGGTTTATGCGTCGCACAGCTCGGCACGCGTCCTTGCACTTAGTTATGAAGAGGGATTGATTCTCCCGGACTGGTTGCGCACAGAGAATCCATCAATGCAAGATCGACAGCGAATCGGAAGTTCGATCCTTGCCAATTATACGGAAGAGTTTTGCTCCTGGGGTTTGGTCCAAACCGACCCCAACTTGGGCAACTTTTTGTTCCGCCCCAAGCAAATGGTTTTGCTCGACTTCGGCGCCACAAAAACATACTCGGCCGGCTTTCGACGCGATTACGCGCACCTTGTGCTGGCCATTCACAAGGGTGACGCTGCAGATATTATTGAGATTGCCTTGCGCATGAACTTGCTTGACCCGCGAGAGTCTCAATCCGCGCGCGAAGTCTTTGTGAATCTGGTCAACGCTAGTATGAGTCCTTTCGCGGGAGACGTTTTCGATTTTGCTGACGTCGACTATTTAACCCGCGTGCGTGGGTTCTCCCGGCAATTGATCAAAGAGCTGAAATTTTCGCCGCCGCCAAGGGATATCATATTTCTTCATCGCAAACTGGGCGGGATATTTCAAATGCTCCGTCGCCTCGAAATTAAATCGGACCTGAGTCCCTACCTCGAGCGGTTTAGAACCCTGACAATCTAAGGGCAAAGAAGCTTAAAATAAAAATTGCAGTGAAAAACGCGCGTGAAAGTGGGGCGCATGGACTCGGGGAAGAAGTCATTGGGACGGCCTCTTAAAAACCCGTTCAGCGCGTGAATCACGGTAAAATCAGTCGAATCCTGAATGTACGCTTGAACCTCTGGCTTGTCGGGAACCCGGTCCGTGGCGTAACCCAACAGCCAATGGCGGGTGAGAAACGGCCGGGCGGCCAATTCCAAATGAAAAAATCCAATGCCGAGTGAAACCGCCACAAGCCCCGCGGTGAGAGAGGCCTTGGCGGTATTCCCCGGCCACTCGGTCAGGGCCCATACGATTGGCAGCGCCATAACCGGGAACAGAAACACATGGTAGCGTGGGCCGGTGCAGGCTTCGCCATGAGTGGGAAAAAACAGCAATAACACTGTGGCAATCAAGAATGCACCCAAAAGAAAACGCGACTCATTCGGATAGCGGCGGTGGAACCACGGCCACAAACCCAGCGCCACGAGCAACGGCGGAAAATAAATAAACAAACTCGCCTTGGGTCCGACCAAATAATCTTTCAGGCGCGCGGAAAAATAGCTCGGTGACCATCCCGCGGTCCAGCCCTCCGGGAGGGGGGGATCCCCGGCCTGGAGATCCACAACCTGGGCCTGGGCATCGAGGCCCTGGACGCCGACCTGGTCTGCCTGCAGGAGGTGCGCCTGCACCACCAGCGCGAGGCCCAGCGCTTCCAGCGCACGCTGCTGGGCTGGCCCGAGGGCGGGCAGGCCGACTACCTGGCGCCCGAAGGTTATGAAGTGGCCTACCGCAGCAATGCCGTCACCCGCCACGGCGAGCATGGCAATGCCCTGCTGTCGCGCTGGCCCATCGGTGACATCGGCCACCACGATGTCAGCGATCACCGCTTCGAGCAGCGCGGCCTGCTGCATGTGCCGGTGCGCTGGCAGGGCGTCGAGGTGCATGCGGTGGTGGTGCATCTGGGCCTGATCCATGCCAGCCGGGTGCGCCAGGTCGACCGCCTGGCCGCGCTGATCGCCGCCGAAGTGCCGCCCGACGCGCCGTTGCTGGTGGCCGGTGACTTCAACGACTGGGGCGAGAGGCTGGACGGCCCGATGGCCGACATCGGCCTGGGCCGGGCGTCGGCCGGTGCGGCGCGTGCGCAGCGCACCTTTCCTTCGTCGGTGCCGATGTTTGCGCTGGACCGTGTCTACCTGCGCGGCATGCAGTGCGCGTCGGCCATGGTGCCGCGCAACAGCGGCTGGTCGCGCATGTCCGACCACCTGCCGCTGGTGGTGGAACTGGCGCTCGATTGATGTGCCGCGCCGGCTGCTGACCGCCCGATGAAGAAAGCCCCGCCCCAGACCGCCCCCGCCGGCTCGGCCGGTTCGCTGACGGGCGCCAACCAGGTCGGCCTGCTGGCCGGTGGCGACGCCCTGTTCCCGGCGATGTGCCAGGCCATCGCGGGGGCCCGCCACCAGGTCTGGCTGGCGACCTATATCTTCCACGACGATCCGGCGGGCCGCTGCGTCACCCAGGCCCTGGCCGACGCGGCGCAGCGTGGCATCTGGGTGGGCGTGGTGGTCGACGGCTTCGGCAGCAAGTCGACGCTGTCGATGTTGCGCGAGCGCCTGGTCGGGGCCGGTGTCAACCTGGCGGTGTTCCGCCCGGTCGACCGCTGGTGGCGCCTGCTGCAACCCGGCCAGTTGCGCCGCCTGCACCAGAAGCTGTGCGTGGTGGACGGGGAAACCGGCTATGTCGGTGGCATCAACCTGATCGACGACCGCAACGATCTCAACCACGGCTGGTCAGATGCGCCCCGGCTGGACTATGCGGTGCAGTTGCAGGGCCCGGTGGTGCTGGAGGTGGAGGGCACCGTGCGCGCCATGTGGAGCCGGGCCGCCCTGGGCGCCGACTGGCGCGAGGAGGTGCTGAACCTGGCCCGCGGCGCAGAGCCGCTGGCGCGTGCCCGCCGGATGCTGGCCCGCCTGCGCCTGCAGCCAGCTCCGCATGACCCCGCGCCGGTGTCGCTGGCACCGGTGCAGGTGGCCTTTCTGGTGCGTGACAACCTGCGCCGCCGGCGCAGCATCGAACATGCCTATATCCACGCCATCAGCCGCGCGCGCCAGCGCGTGGACCTGGTCTGCCCGTACTTCTACCCCGGCCGCCTGTTCCGGCGTGCGCTGCGGCGCGCGGCCCAGCGCGGCGTGCGGGTGCGCCTGTTGCTGCAGGGCAAGGCCGACTACCGCTTTGCCGCGCTGGCGGCCCAGGTGCTTTACGACGAGATGCTGCGCAGCGGGGTCAAGGTGTTCGAGTACACGCCCGCCTTTCTGCATGCCAAGGTGGCGGTGGTGGACGAGGACTGGGCCACGGTGGGCAGCAGCAACATCGATCCGCTGTCGCTGCTGCTCAACCTGGAGGCCAATGTCATCGTGATCGACGCGGCCTTTACCCAGGCCCTGGCCGCCGACATCGATGCCGCGATGCAGGTGTCGCAAGAGGTGTTGCGTCCGTCCACTGGCGCCGGCGTGGTGGCGGCGATGAAGCGCGCCTTCGTGGCCTGGACAGCCTACTGGTTCTTGCGCCTGGCCGGCATCACCGGCCGGTACTGAGATCGCGCGTGGCCCATGCGCCCGATCTGCTGATCGCCCGGCCCCAGGGCTTGTACTGCCCGGCCGGCGATTTCTATATCGACCCCAGCCGGCCGGTCCACCGGGCCGTGATCACCCACGCCCACGCCGACCATGCCCGCGCCGGACACCGGCATGTGCTGGCCACCGCCGTAAGCGAGGGCGTGCTGCGCAGCCGGCTGGGTGCCCAGCTGCCGCTGCAGGGCCTGGCCTATGGCCAGGTGCTGGTGCACCAGGGGGTGCAGATCAGCCTGCACCCGGCCGGCCATGTGCTGGGGTCGGCCCAGGTGCGGCTGGCCCATGGCGGCCGGGTCTGGGTGGCCTCGGGCGACTACTTCCTGAGCGACCACGACGAGCGCAACCCGACCTGCGAGCCCTTCGAGCCGGTGCGCTGCGACACCTTCATCACCGAATCGACCTTCGGCCTGCCGGTCTACCGCTGGCCGCCGCAGGCCGACGTGTTCGAGCAGATCAATGCCTGGTGGCGGGCCAACGCCGCGGCCGGGCGCATCAGCCTGTTGCTGGCCTACAGCTTTGGCAAAGCCCAGCGCCTGCTGGCCGGGCTGGACCCGCAGGTGGGCGCGATCCTGGTGCACCGCGCGGTGGCGCCCATCAACCAGGCCTACCGCGCCGCCGGCGTGGCGCTGCCCCTCACCCACACCCTGGGCGAGGTGCCGGCCGTGGCGGCCTGGCCCGGGGCCTTGGTCGTCGCGCCACCGTCGGTGGTGGGCAGCCCCTGGGCCCAGGGGCTGGGCGACCACCGCAGTGCCTTTGCCAGTGGCTGGATGCAGCTGCGCGCCGGCCGGCGGCGCCAGAGCGCCGATGCCGGCTTCGTGCTCAGCGACCATGCCGACTGGCCGGGCCTGCAAAGGGCCATCCGCGCCAGCACCGCCGAACGCGTCATCGTCACCCACGGCCAGGAGGCGGTGATGGTGCGCTGGCTGGCCGAGCAGGGCCTGGACGCCGGGGTCCTGCGCGCTGCGCCCGCCCCGGCGGCGTCTGCCGATGAGCCGGGCCCGCTGCGGGCTGATGCCGACAGCCCACAAAGGGCTGATGCCGACAGCCCGGCGGCGCCCGGCGCGCCGGCCTGATGCGCCACTTTGCCCGCCTGTGCGCCGAACTCGACGCGCAAGACGATGTCGAGGCGCAG
>JAYUQJ010000118.1:0-4736 GCA_043756825.1 Betaproteobacteria bacterium
CGTCCTGGCCACCCCCCCTGATTCGAGGGTTTAAAGGCGGGTCACTCGTTGTTTGTACGGATGTCCGGCCCCTGTCTGCGTGTCACGCTGAGCCCTTCACAACACGAAGGAGACTGCCGTGGCACACCTTGCAACCCGGATGCGTCGGTGCCCCTTGGCGCTGGCGGCGTCGCTGGCGCTGTGCGCACCCGCCTGGTCGGCCATCACCACCACCGGGGATATTGGCGTCGGCCCGGTCAATCTGGCCATCGGGCCCGGCAACACGCTGTTGCCCAACACCGCCGTGTGGGTGGGTGCGCGTTGGGCCGGGTCGACGGGTGTGGGCAGCTTGTTGGTGGACAACGGCTCGTTCCTGCAATTGGCGCGCCTGAGCTTCGGCGCCGGCGGCAACGGCGCGCAGGGCTCCGGCCAGATCACCGGCGCCGGCACCACCGTGCAACTGCTGGGCGACGGCGCATCGCGTGACCAGGTGCAGCGCCTGCTGGTGGGCAACTTCGGCAATGCCGATCTCAGCGTGTCGGGCGGCGCGCTGCTGGACACCCGGGGCAACCCCGCGCCTTGCCTGTTGGCTTTCCACTACTGCGACAGCTTCGTCGGCAGCGCCGCTGGCGATACGGCGTCGCTCAACATCGCCGGGGCCGGCACGCAGGTCAACATTGGCCAGAGCCTGTTCGTGGCCCACCCCGGGCTGGCCGTCCAGCACCTGGACGGCTACACCCACGGCGTGCCGGGTGGCACCACCCGGGGCACGGTGAACGTGACGGCCGGCGCGGTGCTCAGCACCGACCGCGCGCAGATCGGGACGCGCCACTGGAGCACCAACGCCACCGGCTTCGAGCGCAACTTTGCCGAGGTGAATGTCAGCGGGGTTGGATCACGTTGGGTGGTCACCGGCGGTCAGACGGTCACGAACCACGCCACTGGCGCCGTGGGCGATCGGGGTGCCTCCATCACCACCGCCCTGGATCGCAATGCCTGGGCAAGCTTCAACATCAGTGGCGGCGGCAGGGTCGAAGTGCAAGGCCAGCCGGATGTCTATAACTTCATCAACCTCACGAACAGCGCCGGACGCACCGACATGCTGGTCACCGGCGCCGGATCCCTGTTGAGCTTTACCGGGCTGAACGGTGTTCTGCAAGTGGGGCGCAGCCTGGGCACTGCGCGGCTGAGCGTGCTGGACGGTGGTGTGGTCGAAGGTATGTTCTACCTGTCGGCGGGCCGCGACGGCTCCAATGGCGTGTTGCTGATCGATGGCGCCGGGTCGACGGTTCGGGTGAATGGCACGGCCACCGCAGCGGCCAATGGCAGCAGCAACACCGGTTTCATCGATATCGGTCGCAACGGCACGGGCACGGTCAACGTCACAGGCGGGGGCCAGTTGTTGCTGGAAGCCAACCAGGCGCTGGCCGGGGGCACGGGCATGAACCTGGGCCGTGACGCGGCATCGTCGGGCACGCTCAACATTGCGGGGGCTGGCTCGGTGGTGCGCTTGACCTCGGTGTCAGTGCTGGCGGGTGGCGGTGCCACCGAAGCGCGCAACCCGTTTGTGTCGATCGGCCGAGACGGCAATGGCGCGCTCAACATCAGTGGCGGCGGCAAGTTGCTGCTCGAGGGCGGCGCCGTGTCGACAACCGGCCATCGACGCAGCACGTCGCTGCTGATCGGCGGATTCAACGACCAATTGGTGGGCGGCAAGGGCGTGGCCACCGTCACCGGCGTGGGCTCGGAAATCCGGCTGTCCAGCGGCGACTCCTTCATGGCCGTGGGCACCGGCCCGACCAGCAATGGCCAGCTGTCGGTGCGCGCTGGCGGCGCGGTGCATGGCATGGGTCTGGTCTTGGGCCGAAACGGCGGTGTCGGCGTACTGAGCGCCGATGCGGCTACCCTGGCGATGTCGGGCCAACAATCGGCCGGGCTGCAAAGCGGTGCGTTTTTCGTCGTCGCCGACGGTGGTGGTGTCGGCGTTGCCTTGCTGGCCAACGGCAGCCTGCTCAGCCTGTCGAATCCCGGTAGCTCTGGTGCCGGTTTCACGATCGGCGGGTCGGGCTACGCCGCAGGCGGGGATGGCAGCCTGACCTTGACAGGCGGCTCCCGCATCGAGGTCAACGCTGCATCTGGGTTGGGTGGCGCCACCATCGGTCGTGAGGGCAGCGGCTTCCTGCGCCTGCGCGGCGCCAGCAGCGTCGACCTGGGCGACGGCATCCTGAATATCGGCCGCTTCAGCGGCAGCGACGGCACGGTCATTGCGTCCGAAAGCTCCACCCTCACCGCCGGCTGGGTGGGCGTGGGCGCCCGCAAAACAGCCACCGGTGATGCGGACGGCGGCACCGGCACCTTCGTGCTGATCAACAGCACGCTCAACGCTGGCCAGATCGTCATCGGCACCAACGGCTTCCTGGGCGGCACCGGTACCATCAACGGCGTGGTTACCAACCGCGGCATCTTCGCGCCGGGCAACTCGCCGGGCCGGCTCGAGATCAACGGCGGCTTCATCGCCGAGGCGGGCAGCCGGTTGATCCTGGAGGTGGAATCCGACGGCCAGGGCGGTTTCAAGACCGATGAACTCGTCTTCAATGCCGGCCAGCCACTGGACCTGGCCGGGCTGAAAGTGGAATTCCGCTTCCTGGGCGCTACCGACCCTGTTGCTTTCCAGGCCAGCGGCGGCTTCGCCACCGCCACCTTCTTCCAGGTGGAGGATGCGAATGGCACGCCGGGTGAGCTGGCGCCCTCGGCCTTTGGCGGCGTCAGCTTCGCGGCCAGTGCCGAGGCCTACACGATCAGCAATTTCAGTTTCGCTGCAGCCACCGGCGCCAACGCTTTCTCTGCGGTGCCGGTGCCTGAGCCCGCCACCTTCGCGATGCTGCTGGCGGGCCTGGCCGGGCTGGGCTGGCGGGTGCGCCGCCGCTGCTGATCAGTCGCCCGCGCCCAGGGCCAGCGCCCGCTCGCGCTGTGCCTGGCGCGCGGCGGGGTCGTCGGTCAGCCGGCTCGGCCAGCCTTGCAGGTGGCGCTCGGCCAGGTCGCCCAGCGCGGCGATCCAGTCGGGCCGGTCGTTCAGGCAGGGGATGAAGTTGAACTGCTGGCCGCCCGCGTGCAGAAAGGCCTCGCGGGCCTCCATCGCGATCTCTTCCAGCGTCTCCAGGTTGTCGGCGGCAAAGCCGGGGCAGATCGCGTCGATTTGGCGGATGCCCTGGGCCGCCAGTTGCTTGACCGACGGCTCGGTGTAGGGCTCCAGCCACTTGGCGCGGCCCAAGCGGCTCTGGAAGGTGACCAGGTAGTCGTCGCGGCCCAGCCGTAGCGCCTCGGCCAGCAAGCGGCCGGTCTTGTGGCATTCGCAGTGGTAGGGGTCGCCCAGCGCCAGGCTGCGCGCCGGCACGCCGTGGAAGCTCATCACCAGCTTCTGGCCCCGGCCTCGGGCGGCCCAATGCTGGCGCACGCTGGCGGCCAGTGCAGCGATGTAGCCGGCATCGTCGTGGTAGTGGTTGACGAAGCGCAGCTCGGGCAGGCGGCGGGCGCGGCGGGCCCAGTCGGCCACCGCGTCGATGGTGCTGGCGGTGGTGGCGGCCGCGTACTGTGGATAAAGCGGCAGGACCAGGATGCGGGTCGCGCCTTCTTCGCGCAGGCCGTCGATCGTCGCGGCGATCGATGGTTTGCCATAGCGCATGGCCGGCCGCACCAAGGCCTGGTGGCCGCGCGCATCCAGTTCGGTTTGCAGGGCCCGGGCCTGGCGCACCGTCCAGTCCAGCAGCGGCGACCCCTGGGGGGTCCAGATCGCGGCGTACTTGGCGGCAGACTTGGCCGGCCGGGTGCGCAAGATCACGCCATGCAGGATCAGCCACCAGAGCGGCCGCGGGATCTCCACCACCCGCGGATCCCACAGGAATTGCGCCAGGTAGCTGCGCAGGGCGGCGGCAGTAGGCGCGGCGGGCGTGCCCAGGTTGACCAGCAGGATGGCGCAGCGCTCCGGGCTGCCATGGCGGTAGGGGGGGGGCAGGGCAGGGCTCATCGGCCCAGATTGTCGATCAAGCCGCCGCAGCACCGGCGCGGCGGGCAGCCCGGCGTCAATGCCGTGACGCTGGCTCAGAGACTGAGAGGATTTCGAGCGTGACCGAGCAACGCCACAAAACGTGCTCGATATAGGCTGAGCCCGGACACAAACAGTCCTGAGGACTGTTTGTGCCTGGCGAAGGCCAGGGCCTCCTGGCCCTGGCGCAAAGCGCAGCCATAGCCCGGGCTATGGCGAACATTTGCAACGACGAGCGGGTGCGTTTTGGGGTGGTGAGCGGGCATGATCGAAAAACTCTCAGTCTCTCAGATCGGCCATCACGATGCCCTCGGCCGGGCGGCCCCGGGCTGCCGCCGCCAGGCCGGCATCGAAACTGAGGCGCATGAAGAAATGCAATGAAGCCACCAGCTCCTGGCCCAGCACGGCCGGCAGGCGCTGGGCGGCCACCAGCGCGGCCACCCGCTCGGCGGTGCCGGTGCAGTCCAGGCGTTCGGCCAGGGCCAGCGCACGCACCCCATGCACCAAGGGAAAGGTGCCGGCCTTCTTGAGGTCCAGCGCCTGGCGCTGGGACTCCTGCCCGAACAGGTGGCGCCACCAGCCGCCGCTGCCGGCCGCATCGAATGCCTCGGCCGCGCCGGCAAAGCGCGCCAGCAGCGCGTCGTTGTCGGTCACTTGTGCCAGCACCTCGGCACGCAAGCGCTGCAGCAGCGTGGCATCGCCGCACACCGCCTGC
>JAYUQJ010000119.1:0-4736 GCA_043756825.1 Betaproteobacteria bacterium
TCGGGCAGCTGGGCGGTGAAGTAGTCGCGCAGCGCCAGGCCATCGGCCTCCCACCAGCCGGTTTCCAGCCGCTCGGGGCCGGCCAGCAATTGCAGGGCCTGGCCGTCCAGCCACAGGGCCTGCCCGCGCTCGGCCAAGGGCCGGGGCTGGGGCAGCAGCCACAGGGGTTGCGGCGCCAGTTGGGCTGCCTGCTGGCCCAGGCTGGGGCCGGCGGGATGGTGGTCGGCCGGGCCCAGGCGAGCCGGGTCGGCCGCCTGCCAGCGGGTGCCGCACTCGGGCCGGTGGTCGGGCACCGGCGCCAGGCATTGCACCTGCTGCACCCCCAGCCGGGCCTGCAGGCGCTCGACCAGCCGGGCCAGGCCGGCACGCTCGCTGGCGCGGCTGGTGAACAACTCGCCATTCGGTGCGGCGCCTGCCACCCGGTGCTGGCATTGCAGGCTCAGCTCCAGCGCCGGGGCGGCCAGCGGCAGGCGGCCCAGGCGCTCGGTCAGCAGAGCCAGCAGGTGGCCGGCATCGGCGGCGGGCTCGGCCGGGGCGATCTCCAGCCGGGTCTGGGTGGGGGTGTCGGTGTCGCGGCGGCTGGGCTCGTGGTGCATCACCAGGGTGAAACGGGCGATGCGCGACTGGCTGGCGCCGGCCCAGGCCACCAGCCGGGCCAGCAGCAGCTGGGCACCGGCCAGCACCTGGGCGCTGGTGTCGGCCCGGCACAGCAGCTCGATGCGGCTGGCAAATTGCGCCGGCAGGCTGAGCCAGGCATGGGCCTCGGGGGCATGGCCGCGGGCGCGGTCGATATCGTCCAGCAGCGCCGGCCCGAAGCGCCGCGCCAGGCCGCTGCGCGGCAGCGTGCGCAGGTCTGCCAGGGTGTGCAGGCCCATGCCCTGCAAGGCCGGCGCATGCGCCTGGCCGCTGCCCAGCAGCGGCAGCGGCAGGGCGTCCAGCAGCAACTGCAGCGCCCGGCGCGGCTCGGTGCCGGTGCTGTGCGGGCCGCAGGTCCAGCGCTCGGGATCGACCCGGTCGTCCAGGGCCTCGGCCCAGGCGGCCAGCAGGGCCGCGCCCAGCGCGGTGGGTGCGCAGGCGATGCGCAGCCGGTGGCCCAGCGGGGCCAGGGCGGCCCGCAGCCGGCCCAGCAAGGCAGGCAGGCCGCCAAAGTAGCGCAAAGTGCTTTGCACCTCCAGCCGCACCCCGACCAGGCCGGCATGGGGCGCGGGCTGGGCGTCTGCAAACTCGCCGGTGGCGCGCAGCTCGGGTGCGGTGGCCCAGGCCACCGCCGGGCTGAAGCCCAGGGCCACATGCACCACCGCGCGCAGCGCCAGGGTGTCGCGCTGCACATCGCTGGCGGCCTGCAGCAGGTCGGGCGCCAGGGCCAGCGCGGTACTGCGCTTCATGCCCGGGCGCACGCCGCGTGCCAGCGCCAGGGCGTCGGCATGCTGCACCTGGTGGTCCTGCAGCAAGGCCATCGGCCGCCCGGCCTGGGCGGTGTCCCGGGTGGCGGACCAGGATTCGAGCGACAGCGCCGGCAGGTGCAGGGCGATCCACAGCATGGGCGTGCGCGCCGGACCGATCAGCGCACGGCCACGGCCCTGGGCATGGGCGCCAACACCGCCCGCGCCGCCTGCCGGGTGAGGTCGCGCTGCTGGGCCTGGGCCTGCTGGCGCGGTGTCAGTACCGACGGCAGCGCCAGCCGCAAGGGCTGGGCCAGCGGCGGGCCGCGGCGCTTGAGCAGCCGCACCGACAGGCCGTCCACCCCCGCCGGCTGCAGCAACAAGCGCAGCGGCGCCGGGCTGGGTTTGCTGCGGGCCTGGGCATCGCGGAAGACAAACACCGGCCCGTTATGGGCCTGCGCGGCAATCTGCAGGCGGCGCAGCGCATCGGCACGCAGGTGCAGCGGCAGCCAGGCCAGGATGGCACCCACATGCCCGCTCTTGAGGGCTTGCTCCAGGGCCCACAGCAGATCGGCGCTGGGCAGCAGCGGGCTGAGGCGGCTGGCACTGCGCGGCGCCCGGTGCGGTGCCAGCGCCGGGCCCGCCGCGCCCGGCCCGGCGGCGGAGTGACCTGCGCCGGCGCGGGCATGCACCACCAGCCAGTGCTGGCTGCTCAGCCCGCATTGCACCAGGGCCCAGGCGCTCAGGCCGGCCGGGGGGTCGAACAGCATCACGCAGCGGCCCGCGTCGGCGCGGTCCGGCGGGACCGGTCGGCGTCGACCAGCCCCACCGGCAGCGCCCGCCTCGGGGGCCAGGGCGGCCAGGGCCGGGGCCAGCAGGCGCATCTCGCCCACCCCGGGCTGGGCCAGCAGCAGCTCGGTGAGGGTGCCGTGGGGCCAGCCGCCACCGGGCAACTGGGCGTCCAGCGCCTCGAACCCGCTGGCCGTGGTGCGCTGCGCCGCGCCGCCCACCTGGCTGGCCCGCCACAGCGAGGGGTGCAACTGGGTCAGGCGGCTGGCCCGCGCCACCGCATCCAGCGGGGTCTGGAAGCCAGCACCGGCCAGGGGGTCGGTGCTGGCCATGTCGGCCTGGGTGGCAGCCTCGGTGGCCTTGGCATCGACATCGACATCGGTATCGGTATCGGTATCGGTATCGGTATCTGCGGCTGCGCCGGCCCGGTCGAGCCCTGGCCCACCGGGCGCGGCCGGGCCGAAATCCAGACCCGGGTTGATGACGGCCGGGCGGGCTTGTCCCACCCCGGCCGGGGCCTGCGCCCGCCCGCTGCCGGGCCGGCGCAGGGCCGCCGGGCCAGCGGCCAGCGCCAGGCCATCAGCCGGCAGATCGAAGAAAGGCAGAGACAGGTTCACAGGGATACTGTACTTTTATACAGTCTTATCAGCAAGCACCTCTCGGCCCAGGCCGGTGGCAAGCCGCCAGCAGCCCGCCAGCAGCCCGCCTGTCGCCAGGTCACCACAAGCGCCGCCACCGGCGGCCACCCGCGTCGGCCGCAGCACGGCCCATGCCATGGCCGGGCCAGATAATCCGCCGGCTGCCCGGCCATCTCACCCCACCGCGCAGGCCAACCACCCCCATGCCCACCCTGTTGCAGCGCTTCGCCCGCATCACGCCCTACTTCCGCCATGGCCGCATCGGCCTGGTGGTGGCCTTCATCGGCTCGCTCGTCGGTGCGGCGACCGAGCCGCTGATCCCCGAGCTGATGAAGCCGCTGCTCGACCAGGGTTTCACCGCCGGCAAGCTGGCACTGTGGATGGTGCCGGTGGCCATCGTCGGCATCTTCGCGCTGCGCGGCGCGGCTGGTTTCGTGGCGCAGTACGCCCTGTCCTGGGCCGCTTACCGGGGCGTGCAGGACCTGCGCGAGGCCCTGTTCCAGCGCATCCTCACCGCCCAGCCGGCGATATTCGGCCAGCGCAGTGCCAGCAGCCTGACCAACACCCTGGTCTACGAGGTGCAGACCGGCGCCACCCAGCTGGTCAATTCCATCCTCACCCTGGTCAAGGATTCGCTCACCCTGCTGGCGCTGCTGGTCTACCTGTTCTGGCTGAACTGGAAGCTCACCCTGTTTGTCGGCGTGCTGTTCCCGGCGGTGGCGCTGCTGATGCGCACGGTGGGCAAGCGCCTGCACCGGCTGGCCCGCGAGGGCCAGGACGCCACCGACTCGCTGGCCTATGTGGTGGAAGAAAACGTGCTGGCCTGGCGCATCGTGCGCCTGCACGGCGCGGCCCGTGCCCAGGCCGGCCGCTTCGAGCAGCATGCGCTGACGCTGCGCCGGGTGCTGCTGAAGATCGTCGCCGCCAGCGGTGCGATGACGCCCATCACCCAGTTGTTCACCGCGATGGCGCTGTCGGCCGTGATCGTGGTGGCGCTGTGGCAGAGCAGCGCCACCGGTGCCACGGTGGGCGGCTTCGTCGCCTTCATCACCGCGATGCTGATGCTGGTGGCGCCGGTCAAGCACCTGTCTGACATCATGGCGCCGATCACCCGCGGCCTGGCGTCGATCGAGCGCGGGCTGGAACTGCTGGACGACAGCCCGGCCGAGCAAAGCGGCAGCCACCAGCCCGCAAGCAGCGCCGGCCAGCCCGGGCGCGCCCGGGGCCGGCTGGTGTTGCAGGACGTGCAACTGCGCTACCGCGATGACCAGACACCAGCGCTCAATGGCCTGTCGCTGGTGGTCGAGGCCGGCCAGACGGTGGCGCTGGTGGGGCCGTCGGGGGCCGGCAAGTCGTCGCTGATCAACCTGCTGCCGCGCTTCGTCCAGCCCACCGGCGGCAGCATCACGCTCGACGGCGTGGCGCTGGCCGACTGGGACACCACCGCGCTGCGCCAGCAGTTTGCGCTGGTCAGCCAGGACGTGGTGATGTTCAACGACAGCGTGGCCCGCAACGTGGCGCTGGGCGACGAGGTCGACGAGGGCCGGGTGCGCGACGCGCTGGCCGGCGCCCACCTGCAGGATTTCGTCGCCGGCCTGCCGCAGGGCCTTCACACGCTGATCGGTCACAACGGCAGCCAGCTCTCAGGCGGCCAGCGCCAGCGCCTGGCGATCGCCCGGGCGCTGTACAAGGACGCGCCGATCCTGATCCTGGACGAGGCCACGTCGGCGCTGGACAGCGAATCCGAGCGCGCGGTGCAGGCCGCCCTCGACACCCTGATGCGCGGCCGCACCACGCTGATCATCGCCCACCGCCTGTCGACTATCGAGCACGCCGACCGCATCGTGGTGATGCAGGCCGGCCGGGTGGTCGAGGTCGGCCCGCATGCCCAGCTCATGGCCGCCGAAGGCCTGTACGCCCGACTGCA
>JAYUQJ010000120.1:0-4725 GCA_043756825.1 Betaproteobacteria bacterium
CGAGAGCAGGTTCAGATCGCCCAGCAGGCGTTGCAGCTGCGGCAGCGTGTCGGCACTCAGACGCTGGACTTCGGCGCCGACCGAATCGACCGTCTTGCCTGCGCTGGCGCTGGCCAGCGCGGCCTCGTTGCCCATCTTCTCGACCGCCTCGGCGCTGTGGCCGATGCGCTCGATCAACGGGCCGAGCTGGGCCGTGACGCGCGCGCCGTTGTCGAAGGTGCGCGCAGCGCTGACGATGCCGGCGTCCAGCGTGTCCTTGCGCGCGGCCAGCGTGCGCGACACCACGGCGATGTCGGCCAGCGCGCTGGTGACGGCCAGGCGGTTCTCGGTGCTGAGCATGGCGTCGATGTTGCTGGACGTGCTGTCGATTTTGGCCAGCACGCTGGTCAACACGTTTTCCAGGCGCGCGCTCAGCGAAGCCTTGGTGCGGATCACCGGGTACGGTTCGGGCGGTGTGGCCAACAGGGGCGGCGAATCCCCCGCCCCGCCGTCCAGTTCAACATAGGCGATGCCCGTCAACCCCTGGGTATTGAGCACCGCCACGGTGTCTTGCCGGATCGGTGTGCCTCGCTCGATGGCGAAGATCAGGCGCACCCGGTCAGGGTTGGCCGGGTCGAGCTGGATGCTGCGCACCTTGCCCACGTCGACGCCGTTGTATTTGACCGGCGCGTTCAGGTTCAGCCCGGCCACCGACTCGTCCACCAACGCCAGGTAAGGGTCGTAGGCCCTGCGTGTGGCGCCGCCCGCGGCCAGCCAGAGTGCCACCGCAATCAGCGCCGCGCCCAGTGCCAGCACAAAGGCGCCGACGATGGCGAAGTTCACCTTGGTTTCGATGTTGCACTCCCTTGCGCGCCGCGCGCCCTGGGGCCGTTGAAGTAGGGCCGAATGTCAGCGTTGTCCGAAGCCGACAGCTCGGCCATCGAGCCCACACCCTGCACCTGGCCGCGGCCCAGCACCGCCACGCGGTCGGCCACCTGCCACAGCAGGTCCAGGTCATGGGTGATCATCACGATGGTCAGGCCGAACAAGTCGCGCAGTTCACGCACCAGGGTGTCCACGCCGGCAGCGCTTTGCGGGTCCAGCCCGGCGGTGGGCTCGTCCAGGAAAAGCAGCTCGGGGTCGAGCGCCAGTGCGCGCGCCAGCGAAGCGCGTTTGAGCATGCCCCCGGACAGCTCGGACGGGTACTGCCCCCCCACCTCGGGTGCCAGCCCGGCCAGGGCCAGCTTCCAGGCGGCGAGCTGGTCGATCAGCGTGTCGTCCAGCGCACTGTGCTCGCGCAGCGGCAGGCCGACGTTCTCGGTGACGGTAAGCGCGCCGAACAGGCCGCCGTGCTGGAACATCACGCCCCAGCGCCGGCGCAAGGCGGTGGCGGCTTCGTCCGAGAGACCGGCCAGGTCCACACCCAGCACCTTGATCGTGCCGGCGTCCGGCTGCTTGAGCAGGATCATCTCGCGCAGCAGGGTGGACTTGCCCGACCCGCTGCCGCCGATCAGCGCAAAGATCTCACCCTGCCGCACCTCGAGATCGATGCCCGCATGCACCACATGCGCGCCGAAACGCGTCATCACGCCGCGCAACTCGATGGCCGCCGGGCCGGCGTTGCCGGGGGCTTGCAGTGGCGCGGCCGGCGATGCCACGCTACAGGTCCAGCGCACTGAAGGCGATCGAGAACAGCGCGTCGGCCACGATCACCAGAAAGATCGACTGCACCACGCTCTTGGTGGTCTGGCGGCCCACCTGGTCGGCGCCGCCGGCGGTGCGAAAGCCCTGGTAGCAGCCCACCATCGCGATGATGGCCGCGAACACCGGCGCCTTGCCCACCCCCACCAGGTAGGCGGTGATGCTGACCGCCTTGGCAAAGCGGTCGGCAAATTCGGCAAAGCTGACCCCGAGCTGGGCGCGCGCCATCAACATGCCGCCAAAGACGCCCAGCATGTCGGCAAACACGGTGAGCAGCGGCATCGCGATCACCAGCGCCATCAGCTTGGGCAGCACCAGCAGCTCGATAGGCGCGATGCCCAGGGTGCGCAGGGCGTCGATCTCCTCGGTCACGGCCATGGTGCCGATCTGCGCCGCATAGGCCGAGCCCGAGCGCCCGGCGATGATGATGGCGGTGATCAGCGGCGCAAACTCGCGCAGCATCGACAAGCCCACTAGGTCGGCAACGAAGATGTTGGCGCCATAGCGGCGCAACTGGTCGGCGCCCTGGTAGGCCACCACGATGCCGAGCAGGAAGGACAGCAGGCCGACGATGGGCAGCGCATCAAGCCCGGCGCTGCGGATGTTGAACAGCACCGGGCGCCAGCGCAGACGCGACGGGTGGCGCAGGCTGGCCAGCAGCACCAGCGCGCATTCACCCAGAAAGGCCAACAGCCCGGCGGCCTCGCCAAAGGCGTCCAGGGTGCTGCGGCCGACGCGCGCCAGCAGCGCGGGAGGGCGGGCTGCCGACGGTGCGGCCTGGGCCGCCTGCGCGCCGACATGCGCGTCCACCCGCTCGAGCAGGCGCGCGAAACGTGGCGCCAGACCTTGCAACTGCGCCGCCCCGCCCTGGGCGCGCAGGCGCAGCAGCAGCCGGTGCAGCAGCCAGGTGCCGGCGGTATCCAGGCCCGAGACCGCGCTGGCGTCCAGCGTGACCGGCTGACCAGCGGGCATCTGCAGCGCCTGCAGCTGGGCCGTGATGCCGGCGCTGCGCAGCGCCGTCCATGACCCGGTCAGCACCAGTGACTGGGGCGTGGTCTGGGCGATGGCGGCGTCGGCATGCGCTGGGGCGGTCATGGATGACGTGAACTTAGGGCAAACCGATGCAAACGTATGTACGCAGGCGCACCGAGCCCGTGCCGCGCGGGCGCAGCCGCTCCAGATCTGGCGGCCTGGGTCGCCGCTCGCACGGGCCCGGCCGGGGCTTCAGGCCGGTTTGGCGGCCGCAGCAAAGACCGCGTCCAGGCTGGCGATCCGCGCGGCCTTGTCGGCGTCGGATGCAAAGCTGGCCTCGAAGCCGTTGCGCAGCAACTGGTAGGCCTGGGCCGTGCCCAGCTGCGGCAGGGCGTCGAAGGTGGCGATGAAATTGGCGTTGAGGTAGCCGCCAAAGTAGGCCGGGTCGTCGCTGTTGACGGTGGCGCACAGGCCGGCCGCCAGCAGCGCCGGCAGGTTGTGGTCGGCCATGGTCTCGAAGACGCAGAGCTTGACGTTGCTCAGCGGGCACACGGTGAGCGGCATGCGTGACGCGGCCAGCCGCGCCACCAGCGCCGGGCTTTCGACGCAGCGCACGCCGTGGTCGATGCGCTCGACCTGCAGCAGGTCCAGCGCGCTCTCGATGTAGGCCGGCGGGCCTTCTTCGCCGGCATGCGCCACGCAGTGCAGGCCCAGCGCCCGCGCTTGCGCAAACACCCGGGCGAACTTCTCGGGCGGGTGGCCGCGCTCGCTGCTGTCCAGGCCCACGCCGATCAACTTGTCGCGCCAGGGCAAGGCAGCCTGCAGCGTGTCCAGCGCCGCGTCCTCGCTGAGGTGGCGCAGGAAGCACAGGATCAGGCTGGCATCGATGCCCAGACCGGCCCGGGCCTGCACGCAGGCCCGGTGCAGGCCGTCGATCACCGCGCCGATGGGCACGCCGCGCTCGGTGTGGGTCTGCGGGTCGAAGAACAACTCGGCATGCACCACGCCGTCGGCGGCAGCGCGCTCGAAGTAGGCCCAGGCCATGTCGAAGAAGTCACGCTCGTGCAGCAGCACGCTGGCACCGGCGTAATAGATGTCGAGGAAACTCTGCAGGTCGCTGAAAGCGTAGGCCGCTCGCAGGGCCTCGACGCTGGGGTAGGCCAGTGCCACGCCATTGCGCTGCGCCAGCGCGAAGATCAGCTCAGGCTCCAATGAGCCCTCGATGTGGATGTGCAGCTCGGCCTTGGGCGCACGCCGCAGCAGATCGAGCAGGCGCGGGCGGGGCAGGTCGGGCAGGGCGGGGGTCATCGAGGCTCCTGGGGGCGGTGAAGGGCACCGCACGGCTTGCCAGGATTTTGCCCACTAATGCCGCTGCGGCAGGGCAATCCAAAGAACAGGGCCTCAAGTCCGGCCCAGTTCAACCGATATCCAGACAGACGCATTGCGCCCAGGCGCCAAGCCTTCAGGCCCTTGCAACGCCGAGAAAACCACTGCCTATGAAAAATCGCCGCTCGATGTTCAGAAAGCTGCTGACGCTCGCCGCCTGCCTCAGCGCCCTGGCCGGTGCTGCCCCGGTTGGCGCACAGACCCACAACGCCAAGATCGCCAGTGACCTGGCCGCGGTGATCGGCGCGCCCACCTTGCCGGCGGTGAGCTGGGCCACCCAGATCAACGGGCCGGCCTATGCCAAGGTGTTGATCATGGCCAACGACAGCGACCCCACGCTGGCGTCGTTGCGCCAGGCCCTCCTGGCGCAAGGCGGGTCGGTGCAGTATGTCTACCTGTCGGTGCGGGCGCTGGCCGGGGTGGTGCCGGTGGCCGGCTTGCATGCGCTGGCCGCCCGCAGCAATGTAACGACGATTGCGCCCAACCAGGCAACGGCACGCGCCGCCACCAAGACCTGCTGAGCCGAGCCCAGGCCAGCCCGCTGGCGATGAGGCTGGGCCGGGCCGCGCTCTGCGCCGCAGTGATGGTCGCCGGCGGATCGACCGCCTGGGCGCGTGGCCGGCAGCAGCCCAGGCGCGCGCTGCCACGCCGGTGGAATCCCCAGGACCAGAACGTGCTCGGCGGGCC
>JAYUQJ010000121.1:0-4724 GCA_043756825.1 Betaproteobacteria bacterium
GTCAGCTTGCCGCCTTCGATGGCGCTGGCGATGTCGGTGCGCAGCACGCTGGCCAGCCTGAGCGCCCCATCGACATTGAGCAGGCCGGCGCCCTGGTGCACCAGCGAGCGTGAGCCGATCGTCAGCGGCTGCGCGGTGTATTGCAGGATGGCCTTGATCAGCGGCGGGGTCAGCCCCGGGTTGACCTGCAGCAGCAGCGCCGCCGCACCGGCCACTGCCGGCGCGGCGATCGAGGTGCCCGACAGCTGCATCAGCTGGATGCCCCTGACCTTGAGGTCATTGGTCGGGCTTTGCAGCGCCGGGTAGGCGCTGGGCAGGTAGCTGAGCGTCATGCCATCGCTGGCCATCGCGGCAAACACCTTGTTGCCCGGTGCCACCAGGTCGGGCTTCATCAGGTTGTCGATGCGGCGTACACCCTGCGCATCGATGTATGCGCCGCGTGTCGGCCCACGCGAGCTGAAGCCGGTGACCTTGTCGTCCACCCGTGCCAGCGTGCCCAGCATATTGACCGCGCCCACGGTGATCACCGTCGGGTCATGGCCGGGTGAGCCGATGGTGCCGTAGACCTCGGTGCCGCTGGCGTTCTTGCCAAAGTTGCCGCCCGCCACCACCACTGTGATGCCGGCTGCCACCGCGCTGCGGGCGGCGCGCGCCAGCGGGTCGGTCTGCCAGGTCTCTGTCGAATCGGCCGCCAGGCTCAGGTTGATCACCCGGATGTTGTATTCACGGGCGTGGTACAGCACCCAGTCGATGCCAGCCAGCACATCCGACATCTGGCCAAAGCCGCGCTCGTCGAGCACCTTGACATCGTAGACATTGGCATTGCGGGCCACGCCGGTGGTGTCGGGCAATTGGTAGCTGCCGTTGCCGGCGGCCACCGTGGCCACATGCGTGCCATGGCCATAGGCGTCCTGCAGCCGCGCCTGGCTGTTGTCGATGCGGCTCTCGTAGGTGTCCATGGTCGGGCTGCCCGGGTACATCGAGGCCGAGACATCGACGCCGGGGGTCCAGTCCCGGGCACCCAGGGTGCGGGCGTCACCCGACTTCTGCAGGTCGACGCTGCGTTTGACCCGGCTGCCCAGGTTCAGGTGGCCGGCCATCACGCCCGAATCAAGCACCGCGATGCCGATGCCGCTGCCGTCCATCGTCAGCGACTTGTTGCCCACCACCATGCTGCGCACATTGGCGGTGCCGGTGGTGGCCTCCAGCACGCTGGCGGTGCGCGCCGTCATGCGGTTGGGCGAAATGCCCTGCACGTCGACGCGCTGGGCCAGCACCTGGATTTGCGAGGCCGGCACCATCACCGACAAGGCCCGCACCGAGGTGTAGCGGAAGTAGACCGAGCCACCCATGGTCAAGACCTGGGTGCGCAGGTCGGTCAGGTCGGGGTCGGTGCTGTTGGTGATGACCAGGGCCTTGACGAAGCGCACACCCGACAGGTCCTTGGCCCAGTTCAGCTTGGGCGTGCTGCTGGCGCCGATCACCAGCTTCAGGTCGGCCGCGATCTTGTCGGCGGCCGCCGTCTGGGCCTGCACCGCGGGCAGGCCGCCCAGGCCGGCCAGCAGGGCCAGTGCGGCCAGAGCCCGGCCGAGCAGGCGCGGTGGCTGCCAGTGCGCGATCAAGCCAATCAAGCGCGAGGGGAACTTCATGGGAGGGCCTCCAGGACCGGTGTATGTCGATGCAGTTCACAAGCTTCGCGCCGACCCCTGCATGCAGGGGGTTGACGTCGGGGTGTTTTCACTTGTATCGATTTTTGACCGGACCGACCCCGCATGCACGGGGGGTGCAGCGCGCTGATCGGGGTTTGCGGTGCAATTGCACGCCCGCCGTCCGGGCTGGTTTTTGACGGCCACAAGCCGGCTTAACGTTGTCGGCTTCCGGGCCGCTGGCTTGAGGGCGGCAGGCCGGTTTCTCGGTCCCGGCAAGGCCCCAAGGCAGGCCACAGCGCGCTGCTACCCTGTCGTCATGACTGTGTTGCACCGATCAAGGCCGGGCCTGGCCCGCTGGCTGGGCCCCTGGGTACACGAGGTGAACCTGGAAACCCTGCGCGCCGACCTGCTGGCCGGCCTGCTCGGCGCGCTGCTGGTGCTGCCGCAGGCCATCGCCTTTGCGGTGCTGGCCGGCCTGCCGCCGGCCATGGGCCTGGCGGCGGCGGTGCTGCCCTGCGCGGTGGCGGCGCTGGCGGGATCGAGCCGGCATGTGTTGTCCGGGCCGACCAATGCCACCTCCTTGGCGCTGGGGGCGATGATGCTGCCGCTGGCCGCCGGCGATGCCCGGCTGCTGGTGCCGCTGGCCCTGGTGCTGACGATGACCGTGGGCCTGATGCAGCTGGCGCTGGCGCTGTCGCGCCTGGGGGCGCTGGCCAACTTCATCTCGCCGTCGGTGATGCTGGGCTTCACCACCGGCGCGGCCGGCCTGATCGCCTGGCACGGGCTGGCCGGCCTGATGGGCGCGGCAGGGCGCGCATCGCCGCTGCAGGCCTGGGCTGCGGGCGTATCGCCGGCGGCGCTGGCCGTCGGCGGGCTCACCCTGGTCGTGGCGATCTCCGGCCGCTGGGGCTGGCGGCGCGGGCCGCATGCCCTGCTGGCGCTGCTGCTGGGCATGATGGCCACCTGGGCCCTGGCGCAGCCGGCGGGCCAGGCCTGGCTGCAGCGCTGGCACAGCGCGCCGCCCTTGCGCCTGGGCAGCCCGCCGTCGGCCTGGCCCGTCTGGCACCTGCCCATCGGCGGGATGGCGGCGCCTGGGGGCGCCGACGCGACGACGGCGGTGATGTCGGCGGCGCAGTTCTCGGCGCTGCTGCCGCAGTTGCTGCCGGCGGCGCTGGCCTTGACCATCATCGCGCTGGGCCAGTCGATGGCGATTGCCAAGATCCTGGCCGCGCGCAGCGGCCAGGCTGTCGACGCCAACCGCGAATGCCTGGGCCAGGGCCTGGCCAACCTGACGGCCTCGGTCTCGTCGGGCCTGCTGGTGTGCGGCTCGCTGAACCGGTCGCTGCCCAATCTGGAGGCCGGTGCCCGCACCCCGCTGGCCGGGGTGGCGGCGGCGGCCTGGCTGGTGGCCGGCATTGCCCTGGCCGGGCCGCTGCTGGCCTGGATCCCCTTGGCCGGCGTCAGCGCGCTGCTGATGGTGGTGGCCTGGTCCCTGGTGGACCAGGCGGCCTGGGCGCGCGCCTGGCGGCTGGACCGCAGCGAGTTCGCGGTGGCCGGGGCCACTGCGGCGGCCACGCTGGTGCTGCGGCTGGAGGTGGCGGTGCTGGCCGGGGTGGCCCTGTCGCTGGTGGTCTACCTCCACCGCACCGCGCGGCCGGCCTTGCGCAGCATGGGCTTCGACAGCCACCGGGCCGGCCGGCCCTTCGTGGTGGTGGACGGCGACGGCGCCAGCCCGCAGGCCCTGCCGGAATGCCCGCAGCTCAAGCTCTTGCGCATGGAGGGCTCGGTCTGGTTCGGCGCGGTGGCCCATGTGGCTGACTACCTGCGCGGCCTGCGCACCCGCGCCCAGGCCGGCCCCGACGGCCAGCGCCACCTGCTGGTGATGGCCAAGAGCATGAACAACATCGACCTGGCCGCCGCCGACCTGTGGGACGAGGAACTGCTGCGCCGCTGGCGCCTGGGCGGTGACCTGTATTTCCACCGTCCGCGGCCCCAGGTGCTGGCGCTGTGGCGGCGTACCGGCTTTTTGGATCGGCTGGGCACCGACCATGTGTTCCCCGACAAGCAGCGTGCGATCGCCAACATCGTGCCGCGCCTGGACGACGCCGTGTGCGCCGCTTGCCAGGTGCGCCTGTTCGAAGAATGCAGCCGGCGCCCTGGCGCGCCGCTGGCGCCGACGGTCTAGGCCGGCGTCAGCAGCCCGGCCGCCTGGTGGATAGCCGCCCGGATCCGCGGGTAGGTGCCGCAGCGACACAGATTGCCGTCCAGCGCGGCATCGATCTGCGCGTCGCTGGGTTTGGGCGTGGTCTTGAGCAGCGCGGCAGCGGCCACCAGCTGGCCGCTCTGGCAGTAGCCGCACTGCACCACGTCCAGCGCGGTCCAGGCCTGGCGCAGCGCGTTGATCTCGGCGCCCTGCAGGCCCTCGACGGTGGTCACGCTGCGCTCGCCCACGGCCGACAGCGGCGTGACACAGGCGCGGCCGGGCTGGCCGTCGATCTGCACGGTGCAGGCGCCACACAGCGCCATGCCGCAGCCGAACTTGGTGCCGGTCATCTGCAGCTCGCCGCGCAACACCCACAGCAGCGGGGTGTCGGGCGCGGCGGCCACGTTGTATGTCTTGTCGTTGATGCGAAGGGCAGTGGTCATCTCGGGGTGTCCTTCAGGCCAGCTTCAGGGGCAGGCTGCGCAGGCGTTGGCCGGTCAGCGCAAACAGCGCATTGGCCACGGCGGGGGCGATGGGCGGGGTGCCGGGCTCGCCCACGCCTTCGGGCGGCGCGCTGCTGGCGATGATGGCGGTCTCGATGGCCGGGCATTCGCTGCCGCGCAGCAACATCTGCTGGTGGAAATTGGTCTGCTGTACCTGGCCCTGGTCGAGCGTGATCTCGCCGTAGAGCGCTGCGGTCAGGC
This sequence comes from Betaproteobacteria bacterium, assembly GCA_043756825.1. Lineage (GTDB taxonomy): Bacteria > Pseudomonadota > Gammaproteobacteria > Burkholderiales > Burkholderiaceae_C > Pseudaquabacterium. Next base: position 4,557 of record JAYUQJ010000121.1, read on the forward strand.
CGAAGACGATGGCGCCTTCCATTTGCTGGGCGATGCCGGTGGGATTGACGGCGGTGCCGCAGTCGATCGCCGCCACCACCCGGTGCACGCGGATGCGCTTGGCATCGGCGGGGTCGAGCGAGACCTCGGCCACCTGGGCCACGATGCTGCCGAAGGATTCGTGCAGCG
>JAYUQJ010000122.1:0-13715 GCA_043756825.1 Betaproteobacteria bacterium
ATGCTGTGGGACGTGTTCGGCCAATCCGGCCACCCAGTGCGCGCCACGGTGTCGGACATGGGCCCGCTGCTGCTGTCGCGCATGCTGGCACTCAACGAGACCCAGGCCGGCGTGCTGAACATGGTGTTCAAGATCGCCGACGACCGCGGCCTGCTGCTGCTCGACCTGAAGGACCTGCGCGCCATGTTGCAGTACCTGGGCGACAACGCGGCCGAGTTCACCACCGCCTATGGCAATGCCAGCGCGGCGTCGGTGGGCGCGATCCAGCGCGGCCTGCTGCAGATCGAGCAGCAGGGCGGCGACAGGTTCTTCGGCGAGCCCATGCTCGACCTGCACGACTTCATGCAGACCTTGGACGGCCGGGGCGTGATCAATATCCTGGCCGCCGACCGGCTGATGAATGCGCCGCGCCTCTACGCCACCTTCCTGCTGTGGATGCTGAGCGAACTGTTCGAGCTGCTGCCCGAGGTGGGCGATCTCGAAAAGCCCAAACTGGTGTTCTTTTTCGACGAGGCCCACCTGCTGTTCAAAGATGCACCCGCCGCCCTGGTCGAACGCATCGAGCTGGTGGTGCGCCTGGTGCGCAGCAAGGGTGTGGGGGTGTATTTCGTGACCCAGAACCCGCTGGACCTGCCCGACACGGTGCTGGGCCAGCTGGGCAACCGGGTGCAGCATGCGCTGCGCGCCTTCACCCCGCGCGACCAGAAGGCGGTCAAGAGTGCCGCCAGCACCATGCGCGCCAATCCGGGCCTGGACATCGAGACGGCCATCACCGAGCTAGCGGTGGGCGAGGCGCTGGTGAGCTTTCTCGACGAGAAGGGCCGACCCAGCGTCACCCAGCGGGTCTTCGTGCTGCCGCCGGGCAGCCAGATCGGGCCGATCAGCCCCGAGCAGCGCCAGGCCCTGCTGGCGGGATCGCTGGTGGCAGGGGTCTACGAGAAAGCAGTTGACCGCGATTCGGCCCACGAGATGCTGAGCGGCCGCGCCAACGCCTCGGCCCGGGCTGGCGCCGCACCGACGACTGGCCCCGCCGGCGGCGGCCGCAGCATGGCCGACGAGGCCCAGGCCGCCACCGCTGCCGGCAGCCCGGCCACTGCCGGAAGTCCGGCCCCTGCCGGCGGCGGCCTGCTGGACGGCCTGAAGGACATGATGTTCGGCAGCACCGGGCCGCGCGGCGGCCGCCACCCGGGCCTGGCCCAGACTGCGGCCAGCTCGGCGATGCGGTCGATCGGCTCGGCCGTGGGCCGCGAGATCATCCGCGGCGTGCTGGGCTCGCTGCTGGGTGGCTCGCGCCGGCGCTGAGCCGCGCCAGGCCGGATTGCGCGGGCCGGCTGCCGCCGCCGGCCCCGGCCGCAAGGCGCGGTCTGGGTCGTGCGCGGGCGCAACCGCATTCTGGGCACCTTGTTGTGGCGGCAGACCCTGGGCATGATGGCCTGCACCGCACCGGGCCACCCCGGGCCACACCGGCTGAAACCCCGATCTCTCTCGAACTGCCCTGGAGCCCCCGATGACCGATACCCCCGACCACCCCGTACCATCGCTTGAACAGCGCGCCCGGCGCCGCGTGGCGCTCAAAAAAGGCTGGCTGATCCATGCCCTGGTCTTTGTGCTGGTCAATGGCGGCCTGTGGCTGGCGTGGCAGCTGGCCGACTGGGGCGGTGACGGCTGGCATGGGCACCGGCGCGGTTTTCACGCCTTCCCGCTGTGGGGCTGGGGCCTGGGGCTGGCGATCCACGGCATCGTGGTGCTGTTCAAGCTGCAGGGCGAGGGACTGACCGAGCGCATGGTCGCGCGCGAAATCGAGGCGCTCAAACGACGCGAGGGCGGCGGCCGCTGACGCGGCGCCGCCCCAGGCCGGCGCGGGTCAGCCGCCGGCCTTGATCGGCCCGCCGCCCACCACCCGCACGGCCAAGCCGTTCACCTGCGTGGGCAGGTGGCCAGGCTGGCCGGGCCTGGCGTAATGCAGCACCACAAAGCGCTGTCCGTGCACATCGCGCTCGATCCAGGCGCCGTCGACCCCGTCGAGCTTGAGCAGGCCGTCCGCCACCGGCTGCGGCAGCAGGTCGTCGGGGTCCGGCGCCGCCGGCTGCCCCACAGGCTCGGGTGGGTTTTCCAGAAAGTCGAGTCCGGGCGGATCAGGCTGACTCATGGCTTTGCTCCTTCAGGCAGTGAGGCTTGAGCTTACGGCACGATGTTGACGTCCAGGGCGTTCAGCACGTCGCCGATGCGGTTGGCGAAGGTGGTGCCATTGCCGCCGGCGAACAACAGCCCGACCGGGGCACGGCGCGCGTCCCAGGTCCAGATCAGCGAGCCCGAATCACCGCCCTGGCTGAAATTACCCTGGGCTGAGCGCACCGCCATCTGGTTGACGAAGCGGGCCACCCGGCCGTTGCCGTAGTTGACATTGATGGTGACGCCAATGGCGGTAATGCGGCCCGAGGTCAGCTGGGTGGTGCGCCCGCTCTTGCCGACATTCAGTCCGGGCACCGCCGCCACCGGCACCGCCCCCACCCGGAAGTAGCGCGCCACGCCGCCGCTGATGTACATCAGGTCGGGTCGCACCCGGTCGGGCCAGGCCCAGCCGGTGGCGCAATCGACCAGGTTGTTGCCCCCGGCAAAGTTGATCGGCACAAAGCGCTCCAGCACCGCGATCTGGTCGGCCGGGTTGCGGCCGCCGTCCGCCGTGCCCGGCTGCAGAATCGCGTCGCCCAGGGCGGCGGCATTGCTGTTGGCCAGCACATGGTTGTTGCTCAGCACCATCAGGCGGGCATTGCGCGGCGCACTGCGGCCGCGGGCCAGGCAACCCAGGGTGCCGGCCGTGACGCGGAAATGGCCGACGCTGATGCCGCCTGGGGCGGGGCGCATCCGCATCCGGTGCGGGAAGGCATCGATGATGCCGGTGCGCACCACATGGATCGGGAAGTCGCCATCGTTCAGGGCCTGCACGCCGGCCGCCGCGGCCACCCGGGCACGGGTTTCGCTGGGGGCTTCGTCCTCGATGGTGTAAACCTCCAGCACCGGCTCGCCCGGCACGCCGCCGCTGCCGGACTCGCCCAAGCCGATGCCGACACCGACGATATTGGCGTCCATCGCCGCCTGGGACTGGATGCCCTCGCTGTCGCTGGCCAACTGGCCCAGCAACTTCTCGATCTCGGCCTTGGCCGACAGGATCTGGCTGTCGACCCCGGCGAGATAGCCTTCGGCAACCGCCTCGGCGGCATCGGCGGCCATCACGAAGTCGCCGTCCGGCGCCTCGTAATCGGCCTCCCCGCGCGCGGCGTCGGGTTGGGGTGAAGGAGGCGCCTCGTAGTCGGCACCGACTGATTTTCTGGTAGCCATGGTGAGAATCCCTTGGGTGAGGTTGCTGAACCGCCGCAGCCGGCAGACCGGCGTGCCGGGCGGGTGCTCAGGGCACCCGGCCCGGTAGCCGAAACCATCACGGCTGCGGTGCCAGCAAATCTAGACCTGTGACGGGTTGGCCGCCTCGCTATACCAACAGAAGAGCGTCCATCAGTTCGATGACGCACCAGCACGCCGGGTGCAGGGATGCAGCGCTTCTAGAATCGAAGCTGTTGCTTCTCCGGCCCACCGCCAGCCCACCCGCCGCCATGTCCACGCCCTCGCCCACCGTCGCCGCCCCCGGGCCCGCCAACTTCCTGCGCACCGTGATCGAGCGCGAGGTCGCCGACGGGGTGTATGCGCAGCGCCAGTGGGGCGGCGCGCCCGGCGACGCCGCCCACCACCGCGCCGGCGCGGCCGACCCCCAGCCGGTGCGGCTGCGCTTCCCGCCCGAGCCCAATGGCTACCTGCACATCGGCCATGCCAAGAGCATCTGCCTGAACTTCGGCCTGGCGCGCGATTTCGGCGGCGTCTGCCACCTGCGTTTCGACGACACCAACCCCGAGAAGGAGGAGCAGGAGTACGTCGACGCCATCATCGAGATGGTGCAATGGCTGGGCTGGTCCTGGGACAGCCGCGGCACCCGGCACCTGTACTACGCCAGCGATTACTTCGACTTCATGTACCGCGCCGCCGAGCACCTGGTCGAGCGCGGCCTGGCCTATGTGGACGAGCAGAGCGCCGAGGCCATGCGCACCAACCGCGGCGACTTCACCACCCCCGGCACCAACAGCCCCTGGCGCGACCGCAGCCCGGCCGACAACCTGGCCCGGCTGCGCGAGATGAAGGCCGGCGCCCACGCCGACGGCAGCATGGTGCTGCGCGCCCGCATCGACATGGCCTCGCCCAACATCAATCTGCGCGACCCGGCGCTCTACCGCATCAAGCGTGCCCATCACCACAACACCGGCGACGCCTGGTGCATCTACCCGATGTATGCCTACGCCCACCCGATCGAGGACGCGCTGGAGAACATCACCCACAGCCTCTGCACGCTCGAATTCGAAGACCAGCGACCCTGGTATGACTGGCTGCTCGAGCGCCTCTGCGAAAGCGGCCTGTTGCAACGCCCGGCACCCAGGCAGCACGAGTTCGGCCGCCTCAACCTCACCTACGTGATCACCAGCAAGCGCAAGCTGCGCGCGCTGGTGGATGAGGGCATCGTCGGCGGCTGGGACGACCCGCGCATGCCCACGCTGGCCGGCATGCGCCGGCGCGGCTACACGCCCGAGGCCGTACGCAAGTTTGCCGAGGACACCGGCGCCAGCAAGACCAATATCTGGGTCGACTACAGCGTGCTCGATGGCGCGCTGCGCGCCGACCTGGAGGGCAAGGCGCCGCGCGCGATGGCGGTGATCGACCCGCTGCTGCTCAAGCTGACGAACTGGGCCGCGCTGTTCGGCGCCGACCACCGCGAGCCCTGCAGCGCCCCGGCCCACCCGCAACTGCCCGCGCTGGGCCAGCGCAGCTTCTCGCTGGGCCCGCAGGCTTGGGTGGAACGCGAAGACTTTGCCGAGGTTCCTGCCAAGGGCTTCTTCCGCCTCTATCCGCCCCGCATCGACGCGGCAGGGATCAATGTTCCGGGCAACCGGGTGAGGCTGAAGTACGGCATGGTCGTTGAATGCACCGGCTGCGAGAAGGCTGCCGACGGCCAGGTCACCGCGGTGCTTGCCCGGGTGATTGCCGACACCAAGAGCGGCACGCCGGGCGCCGACGCGGTCAAGGTCAAAGGCACCCTCACCTGGGTTGGGGCGCACCAGGCGGTGCCGGCCACCTTCGTGCTCTACGACCGGCTGTTCACCGAGCCCCAGCCCGACGCTGGCGGGCGCGACTTCCGCGAGGTGCTCAACCCCGACAGCAAGACGGTTGCGCAAGGCTTCGTCGAGCCGGCGCTGGCCGGGCTGGCGGGGGACCAGCGGTTCCAGTTCGAGCGCCACGGCTACTACGCCACCGACCGCGTCGAGCACCGCGCCGACGCGCCCGTGTTCAACCGAATCACCGGGCTGAAGGACGGGTGGGCCAAATGAGCAGCAAGCGGCCGGGCACGCAACCCGTGGCCCGGGTCTGACCGTGATGCAGGACTTCTGGCCTGCCTGCGGCTGGCGCCATCTGCACACCGACGCGCACGGCCGGCTGCTGCCGACCCCCGCCTGGTGGGCGCATTGGCTGGACCGGCCCGAACTGGCGCTGGTGGCCGAGAGCTGCCCGGCCGAGACCGCCTTGCACCAGGCCCTGCGCGCCGACCCGCTGCGCCGGGTGCCGGACGCCGAGCTGACGGCGATCCGGGATGCCGACGCCCACGCCAACTACCGCCTGTTCCTGGCCTTGCGCGACGGCGTGCAAGCCGCCGGCACGCTCGAGGCCTTCTACACAGGCCTGTTCCGGCAAGGCGCCATCACGCTGCCGCCACTGTTCATCGACCTGCTGGTGCAGGCCATCCTGCGCCAACTGCTGGACCAAGGCGCGGATGACGTGGAGGCCCGCGCGGCGGAGCTGCTTTTCCGGCCGCAGCGCATCACGCTGCAAAACCAGCGGGTGCTGGCCGGTGACCGCGCCACGCTGGACCGGCTGAGCGACGCCGGTGGCTTCGGCGCGCTGGGCCGCCTGCTGGCCGAAGCCCGGGTGCCGTTGCGGGCGGCCCAGCTGGCTGTGCTCGGCACCGACAACGCCGCTGACTACTGGCACGACGGCGAACGCCACCGCTTTGTGCTGGACCTGACCCACCAGGTGGCCAAGGCCCTGGCGCCGGGCGTCAGCGTGCCGTTGACGCTGGCCCGCTCGGGCCAGGCGGCGCTGGCCCGCGTACTGCAACGCTGGGTGCACCAACTGCTGGGTGTGGCGGTGACGATCACGCCCCTGGCGCGCATCGACGATGCCCATTGGCGCTGGCACCTGGGCCTGGATGCCGAAGCCACGGCCATCCTCAATGACCTGTACCGCCAGCAGCCGGTGGACGACGAACGCCTGGCCCGCCTGATCGGCCTGTTCCGGCTCGACTTCGACAAGCCGGGCGACATGCGGGCCGACCTGGCCGGCGCACCGGTCTACCTGGGCCTGGCGATGGCGGCCGACGGCAGCCTGCGCCTGAAACCCCAGAACCTGCTGCTCAACCTGCCACTGGCCCGGCGCAGTTGACCGTGCAAGCCCCGCCTCAGCCCAGGTGACCGACCTTGAAATCGTTGCCGGCCCGGTCCTGGCCGCGCACCAGCCACAGCGGGCGCTGCGCAAAATTGACGGCCACGCCGGTCTTGCCATCCACCGGCTTCAGGCGCCGGTCGAACAGGCTGCTGGCCGGCATATAGCGCAGTGCCACGCCAGTGCGGCGCTGGGTACTGGTATTGGCCGCAGCGCCATGGATCATGTAGACATCGTGCAGGCTCATCTGGCCGGGCTGCAGTTCGATGTCCACCGCCTGTCCCGGGTCAAAGCTGCCGTCGGCCATGCGTTGCTGCAAGGTCAGGTCCGGTCGGTCGTCGTGCAGATGCGGGTGCAGCACCCGGCCCTGGTGCGATCGGGGGATCACCCGCAGGCAGCCATTGGCCCGGGTGCTGGGCTCTAGCGCCACCCAGACGGTACAGGTGGCCAGCGGGCGTATCGGCCAGTAATGCCCGTCCTGGTGCCAAGGCGTCTCGTAGCCCTCGGCCGCCGGCTTGCAGAACACATGCGCACCCCACAGGATCACGTCAGCGCCGATCAGGTCGCTCACCAGTTCGACGATCTCGGCTTCGCGCGCCAGGTCGAGAAAGGCCGCCACCCCGCGCACGCCCTCGCCGTTGTCGGCCGCCCCGGCCGCTGCTTCGACATGGGCCGACACCAGCTTCTCGGGCCGCACGCCAGGGTTGCGGCGCAGCAGTTCGTCCAGCGCCGCGCGCATCTGCGCTGCGCGCGGCGCAGGCAGGCACCATTTCGGCACGACCCAGCCCTCGGCTTGATAACGGCTGATTTCATCGGGCTGAAGATGGGCCATGATGCAGGCAGAGGCAAGGATCGCGGTGGTTCAAGTATCAGCCGCTTCGCCCTCGCCCCGCACCGGGGCGGACCCGCAAGGGCGCTGGCCCAGGCCTGGGGCAAAGCTGAACCCGTCCCTGCGGATGCGCTGTGCCTGGATGTGGGATGCGCTGCAAGGCGCAAACCACCGCCATGGCCAGGCTTCGGCGGGGATTTGCAAGACCGCAGAGCGCCCCAAGCGATGGGCTGCGCGCCCCGAGAGGCTGGTTCAGCCTTGCCTCAGGCTGCCGACAGGCAGGCCGGCGCCCCGAAGAGACAAGCCGCCAGCGCCGCCGGGTCGTTGATGCAGCGCAGCCTGGCATAGGCCCGCTCGGCCTCGGGGTGGCGCCGGCGCAGCAGGTTCAGCCATTGCTTGAGGCGGCCGGCGCGGTGGCGTGGCTCGACATGGTGGGCGATATTGGCCCAGTAACGCGCCAGCAAGGGCAACAGTTGGCCCCAGCCCAGCTCGGGCAGCCCGGGCGCCTGGCCGTGCCGTATGGCCCAGGCCAGGCCGGGGTCGGCCACCATGCCGCGGCCCAACATCAGGGCCTGACAACCGGACTCGCGGCGCGCCTGCAGCGCGTCGGCCAAGGTCCAGATTTCACCGTTGGCCACCACGGTGATGCGCAGCGCCGCCTGGATCTCGGCAATCTGCTGCCAAAAAGCGGGCGGCTTGTAGCCCTGCAGCCGGGTGCGGGCATGCACCACGAGTTCAGTGGCGCCCGCCTCGGCGATGGCCAGCGCCGCTTCCATGCGCCGGCTGCTGCACTGGTTGCCCAGTCGCATCTTCGCCGACACCGGCAAGCCGGGCGGCACCCCCCGGCGCACCGCCGCGACGATGTCGCCCAGCAGGGCCGGCTCGTCCAGCAGCACCGCACCACCGCGGTGACGGTTGACGGTCTTGGCCGGGCAACCGAAGTTCAGGTCGATGCCCTCGGCCCCCATTTGGGCCAGGCGGGCTGCGTTGTCTGCCAGGCAGGCCGGGTCGCTGCCCAGCAGCTGGGCCCGCACCGGCACGCCGGCGGCGGTGCGGCTGCCCCGCAGCAGCTCCGGCATCAGGCGCAGAAAGACCCGGGCCGGCAGCAGCCGGTCGGTGATGCGGATGAACTCGCTGACGCTGCGGTCGATGCCGCCCACGGCGGTCAGCACATCGCGCAGGCTGTGGTCGAGCAGGCCTTCCATCGGCGCCAGCAGCAGCAGCGGTGGACCGGCACCTGTGCCCTGCGTCGGGGCGTCAGGCTGCATGGAGGGCCAGGATGCGCGGCGCCTGTGCCAGGGTGTCGCGGTAGCCGGCGGCGATGCAGCGCTGGCGGTACTCTCGCGAGGTGCTGGCCCAGTAGCCGAACTGCGGGTGCAGCAGCACATCGGCCAGGGCCGCATCGGGTTGCGTGAGCGTGCGCTTGCGCAGGTCGGACTGGCGGTAGCTGGCGGCACCGGCTGGCGCCTGGTCCTCATGGGCCGAGGCGTCCACCGCCAGCACCCTTCGTGCACCCAGGGCGCGCGCCAGGCGCACCGGCAGGGGCTGCACCAGGTCGGCATCGGCAAAGCGCTGGCCCAGGATGCGCAGCGGCGAAAACTGGCCTTCGATCGCCGCTGCCGCCTGCACCGCCAGCCCGGCGTCGCCACGGGTGAAGGCCACCGCTGCGCCGTCGCCCAGGCGCTGGGCCACACAAGCCACCATGATCGGCAATGTTTCGAGCGGGCTGTCCTGGCCCAGCCGGCGCATCTCGTCGCGCACGAAATCAGCCACGCCCTGGCCACTCAAGCGCTGGCTGCCGCCCACCGAAAAACGCAGCAGACGTGCCACCGGCAGGTCCAGCGCCAGCGCTTCCATGTCGGCCGCGCGCATGCCGGCGGCACAGAACACCCCCACCAGGGCCCCGGCCGATGCGCCCACCAGCAGGTCGGGTTTGAGCTTCAACTCCTCCAGCGCCTTGATCACCCCCACATGCACGAAACCGCGCGGCCCGCCCGAGCTGAAGACCCAGGCCGTGCGCGGCACGCGCGGCAGGGGCCCTGCCATGGGCACCAGGGGCCCGGTGTGGTCGCGGTCGGTGTCTACCGCGCAGGCGCCGAGCAAGAGGCCGACCAGGCAGGAGCGCCGCCCCCAAACCGGCTGCGGGCACTGCCCGTCAGGCGCGGCAAGCGCCATCGCTCAGGGCTTCTTGGCCTTGGCCGCCTCGACCATCTGGGCCAGTTCAGCGCCGCTCTTGTAATGGGGCACCCGGAACACCAGCCGGTAGCCGCGCTGCACGAAGCTGTTGCTGCCCTTGGCTTCGTCAGCCCAGTACTTGTCGGCCAGTTGCCGATTGCGCGGCAGGTCCAGTTCGAAGGCCGCCTTGGAACCGGCGCCGCCAAAGATGTAGAGCTTGCCGTCGTCGACGCGCCAGGTGTCGGCATCGCCGCCCCAGGGGATGCCGTAGACCAGGCCGTCGGCACAGTAGCCACCGTATTGCGGCAGGTACTTCTGCGGGCTGGCGTCAAACAGGGCCTTGTGCTCGGCGCTGGCGAAATGAAAGGTTACCTGCTCGTAGACACTGCTGAACTGGGCCTGGCCCAGCGCATGACGACCCTGGGTGAAATAGGCCACCACGTCATGGCCCTTGAGCATCAGCCGGTCGACGCCGGCACCGGCCACGGCGTTCACCGGCTTGAGCGCCGAAGACGGGTTCTGCGCCTGCATCGCCTGCATCGACGAGCAGCCCCCCAACAGGCCGAGCACAGTGCCGGCCAGCAAGCCATGGGCCAGGGTACGGCGCCAGGTGGTGCGCGCTGCGGCCAGAGGCCGGTTCAGAGAGGTCATCGAATCGCTCCGGTTGGGAAGGTGGGGCTGCCAATCGGCGGGCCCGCGACTGCATTGTCCAGCGTGCGGCCGGCCGCTGCCGCCGTCAGGCCATCGGCATAGGGTGCGGGCCAGCCCAGCAACGCACTGGCGCGCAAGGTGCGCTGGCGCAGGTCGGCAGCATCGCGCCCGCCCAGGTGCAAGATGCCATAGCGGTGCGAGCCCAGCCACTTGAAGTCGCGCTCGAGCGAATGGCCGGCCTTGGGGTAGGTGAACAGGCCGGCGTCCGGAAAGGCCTGCAGCAAGGCCTGGCGCGCCGCCGCACTCGGCATCGCCGGCACGCTGGCGGCGTCGAAGCAGCGGTAGACCAGGCTGGCCGCGATGCCGGCGCCAGGCGGCTGGCGCGGCAGCGCCAGCGGGTCTTCACCCAACGCCAGCACCAGCGACATGGCATGCGGATCACGGCCCTGCACCCGCCGGTACAGGTCGCCGAACTGCGAGGCCAGACGCGGGTTGAACTCGATCACCGCCAGGCGCTGGGTGGCGGGGTCGAAGAAGAACTCCATGTTGAAGAAGCCATGGGCAAAACCGATGGCGGCGAGAAAGCGCCGTGCCACGTCCAGCGCCCGCGCCTGCACCTCGGCCGGCAGCGCGCTGGGCAGTTGCCAGCGCATGAAGGCCTGGGTGCCGGGGTACATCACCGCGTCCACCACGCCCAGCGCGTGGATCTGGCCGTCCTGCACCCAGCCGTCCAGGTTGTACTGGGGTGTACTGGCCGGCAGCGGTGTCTCCAGCATCAGCTGGTGGGCGCTGCCAGCACCGGGCAAGCGCTGCCGGGCCACCCGCTCGAAAGGCTCGACCAGGCGTCGGATGACCCAGAGTTCACGCCGGCCGAAGCGGGTGTGGGCCTGCAACTCGTCGCGGCTGTCGACCTGCCGGGCCAGCACCGAAAACGCGGCCTTCACCGGCTTGACATAGGTGGGGTAGCTCAGGCCCTCGGGCATGTCCTGGCCGTAGGGCACGTCGAGGGCCTGGAAATCGATGTTGGCCTCGGGTGCCACCGCCTGCAGCACCCGGCGCGCATGCAGCTTGTGCTGGGCGGCGATGATCGATTCGGGCGTGGCACCGGGCAACCCCAGGTGCTCGGCCACCAGGGCAGCGGCGAGCGCGCCGAACTGTTCATGGTGAGAGAGCACCGCCGCCCAGCCGCGACGCGCACCCCGCCGGGCCTGGCGTGCGGCAAAGCGTGCCAGATCGAAGCCGACCAACGCGGCATTGCTGGGGAAGCTGAGCAGGTCGAAGCCGGCGCTGTCGAAGCGCGCGCTGTGGGCCAGGGCGGCAAAGGCCTCGGCGTCCCAGTCGTGGTTGAACAGCAGGCCGACCTGCGGCAGCTTGTGCGAGCCCATTGCCGTCAGGCCAGGCGGGGTGCAGGACGGCAGCGGCGCCAGGCCGCGCGCGCCACCCAAGGCAGCAAGCTCAGGCCAAGCAGGCCCGCCAGCAGGCCGGAGCTGGCCAGGTCCGGCAGGGCCTGGGCCCGCGCCAGCGTTGCACCGGCCCAGGCATAGGCCACGCTGCCGGCCAGCATGCCCAGCAGGCTGACGCCAAAGAAGGTGCTCAGGCGCATGGCCGTCAAGCCCATCAATGGATTGACCACCGGGTAGGGAATCACTGGGGCCACCCGCAGAGAAAAGAGATAGAAGGCGCCATCGCGCGCCACTGCGGCCTGCACCCCGGCCAATTGCCTGCACCAGCGGCGCTGCACCGCATCGCGACACCACCAGCGCGCCGCCAGGAAGGCCATGCTCGCGCCCAGGGTCGAGCCCACGACGATGATGGTTGCGCCCAGCGGTACCCCGAAGCACAGCCCAGCCGCCAGTGCCAGCGGCGCATTGCCCGGCAAGGCCAGCGCCGACAGCAAGGTCATGCCGACCAACAGTGCAAATCCCAGGCTCCAGGGATGGGCCGCCTGCAGGGCCAGCAATTGGCTGCGCTGCCCGGACCACCAAGCACTGTCGGGCCATAGCCCGCCGGCCCACACCAAGCCAGCGGCCAGCCCCAGCAAGAGCAGGGCCAGGCGCAAGCGGCGCCAGGGCCGTGGAGCATTTGACGAGGACATCATGATCGACGCGGATGATATCGGTGCGGGGCCTGGCCAGCCGGTGGATGCGCCGGGCCGGCGCCGGCCATGGCGACCATTGCGCAACAATCGCGCCCATGAAAACCCCCGAACGGCTGCGGCCCCTGCAGGACGAAGGCCTGATCGACGCGGTGCAGCGCCAATTGATGAGCGGCAAGGAGGCGATGGTCTTCGTGGTGCGCTGCGGTGAGGAGACGCGCTGCGCCAAGGTCTACAAGGAGGCCACCCACCGCAGCTTCCGACAGGCGGTGGACTACACCGAGAACCGCAAGACCAAGAACAGCCGCCAGGCCCGGGCCATGGCCAAGGGCACCAAGTTCGGCCGCCAGGCCATGGAGGCCGCCTGGCAGAGCGCCGAGGTGGATGCGCTCTACCGCCTGGCCGCCGCCGGCGTGCGGGTGCCCAAGCCCTACAACTTCCACGAAGGCGTGCTGCTGATGGAACTGGTCTGCGACGCCGACGGCGACGCCGCACCGCGCCTGAACGACATGAGCTTCACCGCAGACGAGGCCCGGGCCCACCATGCCACGCTGATCCGCGAGGTGGTGCGCATGCTCTGCGCCGGGGTGGTGCACGGCGACCTGTCGGAGTTCAATATCCTGATCGGGGCCGACGGCCCGGTGATCATCGACCTGCCGCAGGCGGTGGACGCCGCCGGCAACAACCATGCAGCGGCCATGCTGGCGCGTGACGTGGCCAATCTGCGCCACTTTTTCGGCCGCTTTGCGCCCGAACTGCTGCGCACCGACTATGGCCGCGAGATCTGGGCCCTGTACGAGAAGGGCATGCTGCTGCCGGACAGCCCGCTGACCGGGCACTTCCACCAGAAGTTAAAACCCGTGGACCTGGGCCAGGTGCTGGCCGTGATCGACGATGCCAAGGACGAAGAAGCCGCGCGCCGGCTGAGGATGCAGGAGGCCCGATGACCGATGCCGACCGCGTGATCGCCGAAACCCGGGCCTGGGTCGACCGGGCCGTGATCGGCCTGAACCTGTGCCCCTTTGCCAAGGCGCCGCAGGTCAAGGGCCTGGTGCGCTATGTGGCCAGCGCCGCCACCGACCCGGCGGCGCTGTTGGCCGACCTGATCACCGAGCTGGAGCGTCTGGCCGAAAGCCGGCCCGATAAACTGGAAACCACGCTGTTGATCCACCCTGGCGTGCTGGCCGACTTTGCCGATTACAACGATTTTTTCGAGGTGGCTGAAGACACCGTGGCCGAACTCGACCTGGAAGGCATCCTCCAGGTGGCCAGCTTTCATCCCGACTACCAGTTCGACGGCAGCGAACCCGACGACCTGGGCAATGCCACCAACCGGTCGCCCTTCCCCACACTGCACCTGATCCGCGAGGACAGCATTGACCGCGCGGTCGAGGCCTTTCCCGAGGCCGAGATGATTTACGAGACCAATAT
>JAYUQJ010000123.1:0-4721 GCA_043756825.1 Betaproteobacteria bacterium
GGCCTGTTCGCCAACAACCCGCATCACCTGGGTGGCGCGATCGACCCGGACGGCGCCGACAAGGCCGCCCGCTTCATGCAGCTGTGCAATGCCCATGACCTGCCGCTGCTGAGCCTGTGCGACACCCCCGGCTTCATGGTCGGCCCCGAGGTGGAGCGCGCGGCCCAGGTGCGTCATGCCTGCCGGCTGTTCGTCACCGCCGCCCATCTGCAAGTGCCCTGCTTCACCGTGGTCGTGCGCAAGGGTTACGGCCTGGGTGCGCAGGCGATGGCCGTCGGCGGCTTCGATGCGCCGGTGTTCACGGTGGCCTGGCCGACCGGCGAGTTCGGCGGCATGGGGCTGGAAGGCGCGGTCAAGCTGGGCTACCGCAAGGAACTGGAAGCCGCTGCCGAAGGCCCGGCGCGTGACGCCTTGTACCAGCAACTGGTGGCGCGCCAATACGCCAACGGCTCAGCCATCAACATGGCCACCACGCTGGAGATCGATGCGGTGATCGACCCGGCCGAAACCCGGGCCTGGCTGGTGCGCGGGCTGGGCAGCGCGCCGCCGCCGGTGCGCCACCCGCGCGGCAGCGCGCGGCCACCCGGCCGCTTCGTCGATCCCTGGTGAGCGCCCGGCCCTCGACAAGCCCACGGCCAGGCCTGGCGTAAACCGGCAATTGGCGCCTTTGCCCTGACTGCGGCGATGGCAGACTGCGCAAGTGCCCGCCACCCGACCACCCCGCCTGATGCGCCTGGCCACTGCCCTGGGCTGGGCCGCGCTGGCCGGGGCGGCTGCGCTGGCGCTGGGCTTGCCGGCCTTGCTGGTGCTGGCCTTGCAGGACGCTGCGGTGGTCGCGCCACAGCAGGCGCCGCAAGCACCGGATATCCAGCGTGCGATCCGCCTGATGCAGGCCCACGATCCCCGCGGCAAGCTGCCGGGCATCAGCCGCAACCTGACGCTCGGCGACCGCGACCTGAGCCTGCTGGCGCAGTTCGCCACCGAGCGCCTGGCCTCGGCGCGGGCCCGGGTTGAGCTGCATGCCGGCCGAGCCCAGCTACAGGTCAGCCTGCCGCTGCCGGCCAATCGCCTGGGCACCTGGTTGAACCTGGAGCTGCAAGTGCTGGACCGGCCAGGCCGGCTGCCTGCGCTCGATACCCTGCACATTGGCCGCTTGCGCCTGCCGGCCGTGCTGGTCCAGGCCCTGCTGCCGGGCCTGGTCAGGGCGCTTGAACTGCAGCCCCAGATCGAGCTGGCCCGCCAACTGGTCAGCCAGATTGCCTTCCTGCCTGGCCAGATGAACCTGGCCTATGCCTGGCCCGACGACCTGTTGCGCAGCCTGACCGCTGGTCTGCTGCCGGCCGAAGAGCAGGTGCGGGTGCAGGTCTACACCGACCTGCTGCAGCAGTTGGTGCCCGAGCTGGTGGCCGCTGCGGCCCCGGCGGCCAGGCCCGCGCTGGTGGCGCCCACTGCAGACCTTGCGCTGCAGCGGGCGGCCCGGGGCAACGCCCGTGCGGTGTCCGGGCTGGGCGAGGTGTCGATGGCGCAATTGCTGGCACCGGTGTTTGCCCTGGCGCGCCAGCGCTCGAACGACAGCGCCAGCGCCGCACTCGAGAACCGCGCCGCCCTCACCGCCCTGGCACTGGCGGTCAACACCCTGCCGTCCGGCCTGGTGCAGGTCGGCAGACCCGCAGGCCCGGCCTCGGCGGCCAGTGTCACCCTCATGGGCCGGCCGGACACACCGATGCACTATCTGCTCTCGGCAGCCTTGTCGGCCAAGGGCGGTGCGGCCCTGGCCGACGCGGTGGGGCTGTTCAAGGAACTGTCGGATTCGCGCGGGGGCAGCGGCTTCAGCTTCAATGACCTGGCCGCCGACCGTGCCGGCACCCGCCTGGGGCAACTGGCCATGCGCGACCCCCTGGCCTTCCAGGTGCGCCTGGCGGCCGGCGTGCAGGAAAACGATCTCCTGCCCGGTATGGCCGACCTGCCGGACGCGCTGAGCAACCGGGAGTTTCTGCGCCGCTACGGTGGCGTCGGCGCGCCGGCCTACCGCGTGATGGTGCAGGACATCGAAGCCAGGCTGGACCAGAAGTCGCTGTTGTCGACCGCACCCTGAGCCCGCCGCCCGGCACCTGGGCTCAGACCCTGTCAGTCGCGGGCGTAGATATCGATGTCCTTGGTCTCGCGCACGAACAACAGACCGATCACGAAACACACCGCAGCGATCGTGATGGGGTACCACAGGCCGTGGTACATGTTGCCGTTCTGGGCCACCATCGCAAAAGTGATCGACGGCAGCAGGCCACCGAACCAGCCATTGCCGATGTGGTACGGCAGGCTCATCGAGGTGTAGCGGATGCGGGTCGGGAACATCTCCACCAGCATCGCGGCGATCGGGCCGTAGACCATGGTCACGTACAACACCAGGATCGACAGGATGCCCACGATGGTCCACCACTGACTGCCCATGAACTCGATCGGCTTGGCCTTGGACGGGTAGCCGGCGGCCTTCAGCGTGTCGGCCACGTCCTTCTTGAAGGCGGCGATGGCCTTGGCCGACTCTTCGTCGAACTTGTGGCCGCCAGCCAGGGTCTTGGCGGTGGGCGGGGTGATTTCCTTGTCACCGATCTTGATCATCGTGGCGGTGCCGGCTGCAACCGCCTCGTTGCTGTAGCTGGCCGAGCTCTGGGTGAGCGCGCGCTTGGCGATGTCGCAACCCGACAGGAAGTCCACCTCGCGGGCGATCGGGCTGCCCTGGAAGGAGCAGGTCGCCGGGTCGGCCCTGACGCTGATCTTGGCGGTGACCTGGGCCTTGGCCAATTCGGGGTTGGCGGCGCCGGTCAGGGCCTTGAACAGTGGGAAGTAGGTCAGCACTGCCAGCAGCATGCCAGCCAGGATGATCGGCTTGCGTCCAATCTTGTCCGACAAGGTGCCGAAGACCACGAAGAAGGGCGTGCCGATGATCAGCGAGACCGCCACCATGATGTTGGCGGTGGCCGAATCCACCTTCAGCACGTTGGCCAGGAAGAACAGCGCATAGAACTGGCCCGAGTACCAGACCACGCCCTGGCCCATCACCAGGCCGAACAGCGCGAGCATCACGATCTTCATGTTCTTCCACTGGCCGAAAGATTCGGTCAGCGGCGCCTTGGAGACCTTGCCCTCGTCCTTCATCTTCTTGAAGGCGGGCGACTCGTTCATCGACAAGCGGATCCAGACGCTGATCGCCAGCAACAGGATCGAGACCAGGAAGGGGATGCGCCAGCCCCAGTCGGCAAAGGCGGTCTCGCCCATGGCGGTGCGCACGCCCAGGATGATCATCAGCGACAGCATCAGGCCCAGCGTGGCGGTGGTCTGGATCCAGGCGGTGTAGGCACCGCGCCGGCCGTGCGGGGCATGCTCGGCCACATAAGTGGCAGCACCGCCGTACTCACCGCCCAGGGCCAGACCCTGCAGGATGCGCAGGCCGATCAGGATGATGGGGGCCGCAATGCCGATCGAGGCATAGCTGGGCAGGATGCCGACGATGAAGGTCGACAGGCCCATGATCAGGATGGTCGTCAGGAAGGTGTACTTGCGCCCGATGATGTCGCCCATGGCACCGAAGAACAGCGCGCCGAAGGGCCGCACGAGAAAGCCCGCGGCAAACGCCAGCAGGGCGAAGACGCCGCGCGTGGCCTCGGGGAAGGGGGTAAAGAACTGCGCCCCGATGATCGCGGCAAGCGAGCCGTAGAGGTAGAAGTCGTACCATTCAAAGATGGTACCGGCGGAAGAGGCCAGGATGACCTTCCTTTCTTCCCCCGTCATTGGCCGCGACCGTGCGCGGGCCGAACCGATATCCGTAGTTGCCATTCAGGAACCCTCCTCGTCTTCGACCCCGCAGGATCGTGTTTCTTGGTCTCTTGCTGCCGCGCCCAAGGCCGGGCGCGACGGCTTTCGCGTGTCTTTGGCACAGCCGGTTCAGTCCCGGTGACCCGGGCAACCGACTGCCGCCCTTATGGTCGTCAGCCCCGGTTCATCCGGTTCGCGATCAGGTCCTCGACCACCGCCGGATCGGCGAGAGTCGAGGTATCGCCCAGGGCGGCAAAGTCGTTCTCGGCGATCTTGCGCAGGATGCGGCGCATGATCTTGCCGGATCGGGTCTTGGGCAGCCCCGGGGCCCACTGGATCAGGTCGGGCTTGGCGATGGGGCCGATCTCGGTGCGGACCCAGGCCTCAAGTTCCTTGCGCAGCGCCTCGGTCGGCTCAACGCCGCGCATCAGCGTGACATAGGCATAGATGCCCTGCCCCTTGATGTCGTGCGGATAGCCCACCACTGCCGCCTCGGCCACCGCCCGGTGCGCCACCAGCGCAGATTCGACCTCGGCGGTGCCCATGCGGTGGCCCGAGACGTTGATGACGTCGTCCACACGCCCGGTGATCCAGTAATAGCCGTCCTTGTCGCGGCGGCAGCCGTCGCCGGTGAAGTAGTAGCCCCGGTACTGGGTGAAATACGCCTCTTCGAAACGGGCGTGATCGCCCCAGAGCGTGCGCATCATGCCGGGCCAAGCATCGGCGATGCACAGCACACCATCGGTTTCGACAGCCTCTTGCACCTGTGCGGTGTTGGGGTCGAGCACGACCGGCCTGATGCCGAAGAACGGCAGCGTCGCCGACCCCGGTTTCTGCGGGATGGCACCGGGCAGCGGGGTGATGATGTGGCCGCCGGTCTCGGTCTGCCAGAAGGTGTCGACGATCGGGCA
>JAYUQJ010000124.1:0-4688 GCA_043756825.1 Betaproteobacteria bacterium
TCGCCGAACAGGCTGGCATCGTTGGCTTGGCTCACACCGGTCTGGCCCGACTCGCTCAGCACCACGCCCTCACTCAGCACGACGCCCTCGCTGAGTACAACGCCCTCGCTCAACACCACGCCTTCGCTCAGCACCACGCCCTCGCTGAGCACCACGCCCTCGCTCAGCACCACGCCCTCGCTGAGCACCACGCCGTTGCCCAGCACCAGGCCACTGCCGGCGGCCAGCCAGCCTGCCAGCGTGGCACTGGGGGTGAAGGCACCGGTCAAGCCCAGCGATGAGCTGCTGCCCAGCAAGGAGCCCGCCCTGACTACGCCGGCGGTCAGCAGCGGCTGGTTGCTGGCACGCGCCCAGCCGATGGACTTGGCAAAGGTATGGGCCGGCACTCCGCTCGCCGCAGGCCACCAGGTGACCTTGGCGCGCAGCGCGGTGTCGCGGGCCCACACCAGGCGGTGGTCCCAGGCTGGCTGGTAGACGGTGAACAGGGCAGTGCCGCTGACGATCTGGTTGCCACCCACGTAGACGATGCGACCCCAGTTGAAGCTGTCGCCGTTGACCTTCGAGAGGGCGGCAGGCAGGGTCTTGCCCGCCGCCAGCAATGGGGCACCGGCGCTCAGCGTACCGGCCTCGACCGCCGTGAAGATGTCACTGCGCAGGGCCTGCGCCAGCCGCACCGCGCCGTCCGCATTCAGCAGCCCGGCACCTTGCTGCAGCAGATTGGCGCCCGGCACGGGCTGGGCCGAATATTGCAGGATCGCCTTGATCAGCGGCGGCGTCAGGCCTGGGTTGGCCTGCAGCATCAGCGCCACGGTGCCGGCCACGGCCGGCGCGGCAATCGAGGTGCCGCTCAGGTTCATCAACTGCTGTCTGGACTTCTGCCTCTTGCCGCCATGCTCGGCTGCCAGCGCCGGATAGTTCTCGGCCAGGTAGCTCAAGGCGCTGCCAGACCTGTTGATGCCGATCGCGCCAACGATCTTGTTGCCCGGCGCCACCAGGTCGGGCTTGAGCAGGTTGTCGGCCTGGCGCATGCCCTTGTCGTCGACAAAGCCACCGCGGGTCGGGCCGCGTGCGCTGAAGTGGTTGACGCTGTCGTCGCTGCGCTGCAGCGTGCCCTTGGTGTTGGCGGAGCCCACGGTGATGACGGACGGGTCATGGGCGGGCGAGCCGATCGAGCCATAGCGCTCGTTGCCGTGGGCGGTCTGGCCGAAGTTGCCTGCCGCCACCACCACCGTGATGCCGGCGGCCACCGCGGCCCGCGCAGCGCGTGCCAGGGGATCGGTCTGCCAGGTCTCGGTCGAGTCGGCGGCCAGGCTCAGGTTCAGTACCCGGATGTTGTATTCCCTGGCGTGGTGGATCACCCAGTCGATGCCGGCGATGACATCGCTCATCTGGCCATAGCCCTGGCCGTCGAGCACCTTGACGTCGTACAAGCGGGCGCCAGGGGCCAGGCCGGCGGACGCCTTGGCCTGGTTGCCGCTGCGGCCGGCGGCCACGCTGGCAACATGCGATCCATGGCCGTAGCGGTCGTTTGAGTTGCTGCCCGAAGCGTCGATCTTCGACGCGTAGTCGGCCAGGGTGGGGCTGGACGGGTACAGCGCTGCCGATGTGTCGACCCCGGCGGTCCAGTCCTTGGCGCCGACCAGGTCGGCGTCGCCGACCTTCTGGAAGTCCACCGACATGGCCACCCGGGTGGTCTTGCCGTCGCTGGCCATCATGTTCAGGTGGCTCCAGGCGATGCCCGAATCCAGCACGGCGATGCCGATCCCGCTGCCGTCGATCCCGCTGTAGTTGGCGCTGTTGCCGTTGTAGCTGCGCAGGCTGAGCGCGCCGGTGACCGCCTCCAGCGTGCTGGCGGTGCGCGCTGTCAGGCGGTTGGGCGACACACCCTGCACGTCTGTGCGCGCCGCAATGGCGCTGACCTGATGGGCCGGCAGCAGCGCCGACAGCGCCGACACCGAGGTGTATCGAAAGTAGATCGAACCGCCGCGCGCCAGCACGTCGGCGCGCAGTGCCGCCAGCTCGGGATCATGGCTTTTGGCCACCACCAGCAGCTTGACGTATCGCACGCCCTTGACGTCCTTGACCCAGTTGAGCTTGGGTGTGCTGCTGGCGCCGATCACCTGCTGCAGGTCGCTGGCGATGCTGCCGGCCGCCGTGGCGCTGTCCGCACTGGTCAACCCTAGCAGCAGCGCCAGCGTGCCCAGGCCGACAGCCAGGGCCCGGCGCCACGCTGGGGGCTGGCACTCCAGCGTCGATTTCGTCTTGGATGTTTGCGACACGATGGTCTCCATTCGTTCAGCTACGGGCCTGTACAGGCGCAGGTCGGCACGCCAGCCAAGGTGGCTCATGGCTCGCCCAGCAGGCTCTGGTTGTTCGGATTGGGCGCCCCGGGCTGGCCGCTCTCGCTGAGGATGAAGCCCTCGCCCAGGATCAGGTCCTGGCTGAGGATCAGCCCTTCGCTCAGGATCAGGCCGCTGCCGCTGCCGCTGGCCAGCCAGCCCGACAGCGTGGCGGTGGGCGTGAAGGCGCCGGTGCTGCCCAGGTAGGAGCTGCTGCCCAGCAGGCCGCTAGCCGCCACCACGCCGGGTGTCACCAGGGCCTGGTTGTCTGGCGGCATGTCGGCCACCGCCTTGACAAAGGTGTTGGCCGCCACTTCTCCGGCGGCCGGCCAGTAGACGATGCTGCTGCGGCGGGCCAGGTTGCGGGCCCAGGTCAGGCGGTGGTCGTAGACCGGCTGGAACTTGGTGAACAGCGCGTTGCCGCTGACCAACTGGTTGCCGCCAACGGTGGCCACCCGGCTCCAGTTGAATGCCTGGCCGTTGAGGGTGGACACCGGCGCAGGCAGGGCCTGGGCCAGGCGCACCGCGCCCTCGATGTTGAGCAAGCCGGCGCCTTGCTGCAGCAGGCTGGCGCCGGGCAGCGGCTGGGCCGAGTACTGCAGGATGGCCTTGATCAACGGCGGGGTCAGCCCTGGGTTGGCCTGCAGCAGCAGCGCCGCCGCGCCGGCCACCACGGGTGCGGCCACCGAGGTGCCGCTCATCGTCATCAGCGTCTTGCCGGCCGTCTGCTGGGCCAGCCCGCTGCCGGCGGGCAGCGCCGGGTAGGTCGTGCCCAGGTAGCGGGGCAGGGTGCCGGCGCCGCCCTTGTCGGTGGCCATTGCACCGACGATGCGGTTGCCGGGTGCCACCAGGTCGGGCTTGAGCAGGTTGTCGGCGCTGCGGTTGCCGTTGGCATCCGTCGACGCACCGCGGTTGGGTCCGCGCGAGCTGAAGAAATTGACGCTGTCGTCGCTGCGCGCCGCGGTGCCGCAGGTGTTGGCCGCGCCCACGGTGATCACCGACGGATCATGGCCGGGCGAGCTGACCGTGCCATAGCGCTCGGCGCCACTGGCGCTGACACCGAAGTTGCCGGCCGCAGCCACCACCGTGATGCCGGCGGCCACCGCGCTGCGCGCGGCGCGGGCCAGCGGGTCGGTCTGCCAGCTCTCGGTGGAGTCAGCGGCCAGGCTCAGGTTGATGACCCGGATGTTGTATTCCTTGGCGTGGTACAGCACCCAGTCGATGCCGATCAGCACATCGCTCATCTGGCCCATGCCCTTGGCGTCGAGCACCTGCACGTCGTAGAGATTGGCGCCGGGCGCGAGGCCGGTGGCGTCGGGTGCCAGGCCGAAGCCGATGCCGGCCGCCACCGAGGCCACATGGCTGCCATGCCCGTACAGGTCGGCGGCGGTCGAGCCCGTGGTCTTGATCAATGATTCCAGCGCCAGCTGGCTCTTGCTGCCGGGCGTGATGGTGGCGGCGTAGTCGACGCCCAGATTCCAGCTCTTGCCCCCGCCCAGCACCGCGTCGCCCGCCCGCTGTACATCGACCGCGCTCTTCACACGGGTCTTGCCGGCCGCGTCGACGAAAGTCGCGTTGGCCCAGGCGATGCCCGAGTCGAGCACCGCGATGCCCACGCCACTGCCGTTCAGGCCGCTGGCAAAGCCGCTGCTCGCAGGCACGCGCACCCCCATCACGCCGCTGGCGTACTCCAGATGGCTGACGGTCTTGGCGGTGGCGCGGTTGGGCGAGATGGCCTGTACATCGCTGCGCGCGGCGATGTCGGCCACCTTGGCTGCCGGCAGGATCACCAGCAGCGCATGCACCGACATGTAGCGGTAGAACACCGTGCCGCCGGCGCCCAGCACCGCAGCCCGCAGGTCGGTCAGCTCGGTCTCGCTGCTCGGCGTGGCCATCACCAGCACCTTGACGTGGCGCGCCCCATTGATGTCCTTGGCCCAGTTGATCGCCGGCGTGGTGGGCGCGCTGAGCACGCTCTGCAGGTCGCGCGCCAGCTTGGACCAGGCGGCCGGGCTGGTCTGGGCCAGGGCCGGCGTGGCAACCAGTGTGGTGCTGGCCAGGCCCAGGCCCAGGGCGGCTGCAGTGCCCAGGCGCATCAGGCTGCGGCGGGTCCATCGGAGCAGGGTGGGGCACGTCATGGATAAAGCCTTGTTGTGTGGGCTTGGATCGGCTGCGCTGGCATCGGCTGCCCGCCGGCCTTCGTCGGCTCGTCTCCCCCTCGATTCAGGGATTGACAAGTGGAGGTTTCTTGAAGACCGATGATGTGTTGCCTGGCCGACTTGCGCACGCGGCACTCTGCGGAAGTGAGCGCTATTGCCGGTGCTATTTCACAGTTGCCAAACGCCTAAA
>JAYUQJ010000125.1:0-4672 GCA_043756825.1 Betaproteobacteria bacterium
GCTCGACATAGGCCGCGCTGGCAACGCGCGCGGCGTCCGGGCAGGCGGTGGCCGCGCTGGCGCTGTTGCAGGCGATCGCGTCGACCGTGAACAGGCGCACCACGCGCGGCACCCCCGGGCTGGTTTCGCCCTCGTTGTAGGTGCGTGAATCGCAGCTCACGGTCACACGCAGGCCGCTGCCGTCGGCCGCGCCCAGGTCGAGGGTCTGGCTGGCATTGCTGCAACTGGTCCAGCTGCCCTTGAGGGCCTGGTACAGGCCCCATTCGATCCCGCTGCGCGCCGCCGCCGAAGCGCGGGTGGACAGCAGGTCCTGGTGTGACACGGTCTGGCCCTGCACGCCCAGGCGCAGCACCGCCGCCGCCAGCGCCGCCAGCGCCACCAGCACCACGATCACCGCCACCGCGCCCAGGCCGCTTGCGGGCCGTTGTGGCGGGCCGTTATGGACGCTCATGGCGCGTTCACCACATGGCCGCCGAAGACCAGGCTGGCGCTCTCGTTGTTGCGGGTGAACTCGAGCTGGATCGAGACAAAGCCGCTCTGCTGCGTGGCGCCCTGGTTGGCGTCATAGAGGAAGCGGCAACTGCGCAGCGCGGTGGCCACCACGTCGGCACCGGCGGTGGCCGGGCAGGCGCCGGGCGCGGCGGCATTGAAACCGTAGTTCTTCAGGCGGTAGAGCACGCCGGGTGCATTGCCCTGGCTGTCCAGCGTGCTGCCGGCGCCGCTGCAGACATAGAACACCGCCTGCTGGGCGTTGGGCACCACGGTGAAGCTGGCGCCGTCATAGCCGAGCGGGAACTGCATCGCCGTGATGGCCAGGCGGTGGCGTCCGAAGGTGGCCGCCGGGGTGCTGGCGCCGGTGATGTCGCTGCGGTTGCTGCCGCTGTAGACATCGCCTGGATTCTGGTTGTTGACCACCACCCAGTCGCCCACCGCCGGCGTCACATGCAGCGGGGTGAGCACATCGAAGCTGCTGGTGGCGCTGCCCGGGTCGGCCGGCGCCGCGCCCGCAGTGACCGTGTCGGTGTCGATCCGGTAGCGCCCGCCGGTGCTGGTGGGCACCAGCTCGAAACAGGCGGTGGACGGGGTACGGATCGAGTTCGGCACCGCCATGCGGATGTCCAGCAGCATGCGGCGCATCGCGTGGTCGGCCTCGGTGGCCAGATCGTTGCGGGTGCGCAGGCCTATCCAGGTGGCGAAGGCGGGTTTGAAGAACAGCGTCACGGTCGCCGCCATCAGACCGAACAGCACCAGCGTGACGACCAGCTCGATCAGCGTGAAGCCCCGCAGCGCTGCGCGGCGGAGGGCTAGGCGGGAGGCGAGAGGCCGGCTCATGGCGAGGCGTAGTCGCTACGCCAGGTCTTGACCGTCAGGCTGTCGCTGCCGTGGCTGACGCTGACCGTGATCTGCCGGGCCGCGCTGACGCCGGCCAGCGTGCCCGCCACCACGCTGGCGCTGACGCTGAAGCTGGCCAGCGCCGGGATCACCACCCCGTCGATGGTGCAGACGCCGCCGCTGCTGTAGCCGTGGTAATCGGCGATGTCGTTGTAGGTGTCGCGGGCACAGCCGGCGGGCGCGCTGTTGGCGGCCGCCGCATAGGGCTTGAGGGCGATCTCCTCCAGCAATTCCTGGGCGATGCCCATCATCTGCTTGCGCAGCACCGGGTCGGCGCTGTGGCGGGCCACCGCGCCGAAGGCCAGCATCACGCCGGCCATGCCCACCCCCAGCACCACGATGGCCAGCAGGGCCTCGGCCAGGGTGAAGCCGCGCATGCGCCGGGGCGTGACACGCGGCGCCAGGGTCGGTCGGCTAGCGCACATGGCCGGTCTCGCCGATGAGTTGCAGTGCGGTCTCGCCGGCCAGGCCGACGCTGAAGTTCGAGGGGCTGCTGCCCGCGCCGTCGCTGGTGATCCGGCCGTCGGGCTGGAAGTAGACCGTGCCCGCCGGTGTCTGGGTCAGGGCGATTGCATGGCTGTCAAAGGCCCAGCGGGCATCGCCGTCGGGGCCACTGATCACATTGCTGCAGGTGCTGGCCGGGTTGGCGCTGGCCATCGTCAGGCGGATCTCACCGGTGGCCATCGTGGCACACACCAGCCGGCGGTGGCCCTGGGCCAGCACCCGGCCCTGCAGCAGCCCGGCCTTGACCTGGTCGCGCCAGGCCGCGCTCTGCAATGCCACGGCCCCGCCCAGCCGGGGCAGGGCCACGGCCGCCAGCACGCCCACCAGGATCAGCACCGCGATCAGCTCCACCAGCGTGACGCCGCGGGGCAGCGGGCCGGCATGCCGGCGCGGCCTAGAAGATTTCGCGCACATGCACGGTCTTCCGGGTTTCGCCACTGTAGACACCGAAGCTGGCCCGGGCGGCGGGGTCGCGGTCGGCGGTGGCGGCGCAGCTGCCGTTCAGGGCGCGCAACCAGGGCCTGGCCGCGCCGGTGCTGGCCGGGTGGCTGGCATTGCAGGATTGGTCACTGGCGCCGCTGCCCAGGTTGATTGCCAGGTCCAGCGTCAGGCTGCTGCCGGCCGGGCTGGGTGCGGCCAGGGTCAGCAGGCCGCTGCCGCTGCCCAGGCTGATGGCGCTGGCGCTGCTGCTGGCGGCGCTGACCGCGCCGCTGCTGGTGCGCGGATTGGACAAGGCCACGCTGGCGGCCGGCACGCTGGTGCAGCTGTCGGCGCTGTTGAGCACCCAGCTGCTGCCGCTCCAGTAATCCGCCGCCACCGCCAGCTGCAGCGCGCTGCGGGCATTGCCAAAGGCGTTCGCCAGGCGCAGCCGGCCGTAGCGCAGGGGCGTGGCGCCCGCCACCGCCGTGCTGCTCATCGTCACGCCGTCGCTGTCAGCCGGTGCGGCCCGCACCGTCACGCTGGTCTCCGCCACCGGGGCAGCCGGCCGGCTCACCTGGTGGCGGGCGCTGACGCTGGCCAGGCCGTTGACCCAACTGCCGCTGGGCGCGCTGCTGCTGCCGGCCAGGCTGGCACCGGCCGGCAGGCCGCTGGCGCTGAAGCCGAGTGCGGCCCAGCTGGTGACATCCAGTTTGGCAAAGGCGCCGGTGTAGTTCAGCGTCAGGCCGTTGCCGGCGGCCTCGGCGCGCAACGAAAAACCGGTGCTGAAGCCATCCTGGCCGAAATAGCTGAAGCTGCCGCTGCAGGCCGGGGTGGTGCTGCCGGCAGTGAGCGAGAAATGGTCTGGGATGAAGCGGCCGATGTTGGCGCTGACCGCGCCGGTGAGTGGCCCGGTGCCCAAGTAGTCGGCGTCGGCGATGCTGGGGGTCAGCGTGAGGATGCCGACCTCGCTCCAGGCCAGGTTGTTGAGCGTGGCCACGCCATTGCTGAAGCTGGCGCCGGCGATGCTGGCATTGGCCAGGCTGCCGGTGGCGCCGCCTGCGGGCAGCACCAGGCTGGGTGTCAACAGCACGCCCTCGGGGGCGGTCTCCTTGCCGAAATTGGGCGCTGCGGCACCGCTGCTGGTGGTGGCGCTGAGGGTGGCGCCAAAGGCCTCGCCGGCCTTGACAAAGGCGCCGCCTGCGGCGCTGGTGGCGGCCGGGTTGGCCCGGTTGGGGCTGGCGGTCTGCGCCACCGCGCTGAGCACCAGGCCGGCCGGGCGGCTGACGAAGGCGTTGCTGCTGCCGCTGAGAGGTGCGCCGTTGGCCGTGGCGCTAGCCCACAAGCGGGCCTGGCCCACATCGTGGAAGCTGAAGCTGAAGGGCGCATTGCCGTTGGCGTCAAACGTCATTGCCACGGCGGTGTAGCCGGTCACGCCGCTGGCCGGGTTGCTCTGCACCGCAGTGGTCGCGCCGCCGTTGATCTGCAGCAGGTTGCTGGCGCTGCAGGTGGCCGGGTTCAGGCACTGGTAGGCCCAGTTCACGCTCTGGGTGCCCACCAGCGCGGCCTCGCAGGCCTGGGTGGTGGTGTTGGTGCGCACCGCACGCAGCTGCAGCCCGGCCGATGCGGTGCCGGCGGTCTGGGTCGGCACGGTGGTGGCGCTGCCGTTGGCCGCAGCGGCGATGATCAGGCCGGCCGAGTCGATGGTGATCGAGCAGCTGTCGGCCGCGCTGCAGCTGGCACCGTTGGGGCAGCACTGGCGTGGGTTGAAGGAGACCCGCTGCTCGCCCGACAGCGTGACCGTCACCACGCTGCCGTTGCTGGCGCCGGGGTGGCTCAAGGTGGCGGTGGCCACGCCGTTGGCATCGAAGACCACCGTGGTGGCGCTCAGGGTGCCGGCGCTGGCGGCCAGCGTGGCGCTCAAGCCGGCGACCCGCGAGAAGGGCGTGTTGCAGGGTTTGGTGCTGCCGCCGCAAGCGGTGATCGTCACGCTGCTGGCCTGGCAGCTCAGGCCGCTGCTGGGCAGCGCGATCTCGTAGTGATCGGGCGCATCATCGTCCAGCAGCGTGATCGTCATCGTCGGTGAAAACAAGGTCGCGTCAGAGTCGAAGCGCACCATGTTGTCGCCGCTGCTCACGCTGGTGATCGTCAGGGTCAGTGACTTGGTCGGCTCGGCGATCTGGTCGTCGGTGATCGTGAAGTCGATCGAGGTTGAATTCGGGTCGTTCAGGTCATCCGGGTCGATGAGCACGCTGCCGGTCGCGGCCAGGTTGGTGTCGCTGCCGTTGGTGCTGCCGGAGACGCTGTAATTGACCGTGATCGAGTTCGACGGGATCACTGCCGCGGAGATTGCAGCCGA
>JAYUQJ010000126.1:0-4653 GCA_043756825.1 Betaproteobacteria bacterium
GCATGCCAGCCGAAGCGGGTGGCCAGCACCCGGTCGAAGGGCGTGGGCGCGCCGCCGCGCTGCACATGGCCCAGCAGGGTGGCGCGCACTTCGCTTTGCAGCTGCGGCTGCAACTGCTGCTGCAGCCAGTGGCCGATGCCGCCCAGGCGCAGCGGGTCGGGGCTGTCGGCAATCGTCTGCGACACCGACAGCGCGCCGCCGGCGGCATGCGCGCCCTCGGCCACGCAGATCAGGGTGTAGCCGCTGCCGGCCTCGCGCTCGCGGCAGCGCCGCAGCACCGCATCCAGGCTGAACGGCAGCTCGGGCAGCAGGATCACGTCGGCCGCGCCGGCCATGCCGCCCTCCAGCGCAATCCAGCCGGCATAGCGACCCATGGTCTCGGCGATCATCACCCGGCCGTGGCTGCGGGCGGTGGTCTCCAGCCGGTCCAGGGCCTCGGCCACCACGGCCACCGCGCTGTCGAAGCCAAAGGTGCGGTCGGTTTGGCACAGGTCGTTGTCGATGGTCTTGGGCACCCCCACCACCGGCAGGCCGCGCAGCGCCAGCTTGTGGGCGATGGCCATGGTGCCGTCACCGCCGATGGCCACCAGCGCGTCCAGGCCCAGCTCGCGCGCGTAGGCCAGCGCGGCGTCCGACACATCGGCGCCGCCGGCACCGAAGTAGTGGAAAGGGTCGCAGCGGTTATGGGTGCCCAGCAGGGTGCCGCCCTGGGCCAGGATGCCGGCCACGGCAGGGATGTCCAGCGCGATCACGTCGCGCGTGAGCAGGCCCAGAAAGCCACGCCGGATGCCGGTGACCCGGGCGCCGTGCTGGTGCATCAGCGCCAGCGTCACCGCCCGGATCACGGCGTTCAGGCCGGGGCAGTCGCCGCCGCCGGTCAGGATGCCGACATGCATGGAGGGTCCCCGCACAAGGTCAGGCCAGCCACGCCGCCAGGTCGCGGTGCAGCTGGGTCAGGTCGGCCAGCCGGGTGTACATCATGTGGCCGGCGTCGTAGTAGCGGTGGGTCAGGCGTTGCAGCACATCGGCCGGCGCGTCCAGCTGGGCCAGCGACCAGTCGGTGGCCGAATACGGCGTGCCCAGGTCGTAGCGGCCGCTGGCCACCAGCACTTTCATATGCGGGTTGCGGCGCATCGCGCGGGCCAGGTCGGCGCTGGTGCTGGTGAAGCCCTGCGGCTCGGCCGGCCGGTCTTCGGCGCTGTCGACGCCGCCGCGCTGCCAGTTCCAGGCCCGGTGGACCTCCATCGAAAAGGTCTCGTAGCGCTGCCCGGTGGGCAGGCCGAGCTCGGCGAAATAGTCCAGCATTGCACGGGTGTAGGGGATGGCGACGGCCTCGATGCCGGGGTCGAAGGCCATCTGGCGCTCGCGCGTGGCGGCCATCGGCGCACTGGCGCGCGCATCGAGCCGGCCCACCAGCAGGCCGCGCGGCCGCAGCAGCTCGACGAAGAAACTGCTGTCGCCGATGCGCAGATTGTGTTCACGCACCACCGCCAAGGCCAGGCCGGTGAGCTCGGCCAGGCGCTTTTCGGTCCGGACGCGCTGGCTTTGGCCCAGCCTTGCGCCGGCATGCAGGGCCTGCAGGTAGTCGGTCTGGGCAAAGTCCTCGGCGGCGGCACGGGCGGCCTGCGCCGACGCACCCAGGCTGCCCTTGAGCATGCCGTGGTACTGCGCGGTGGTGGCGAAGGCTGGCAGGAACAGCGCATGGGGCAGGTCGTTGCGCGGCGCGAAGACCAGCGATTGCAGGTCCATCGCGCAGGACACCAGGATCAGGCCCGACAGGGCCAGGCCCTGGTCGAGCAGCTTGTCGGCCAGGGCCGCACCCCGGGTGGTGCCATAGCTTTCGCCAGCCAGGTAGAGCGGTGCGCCGGCCCGGCCGTGGGCCACCAGCCAGCCGCGCACCACCTCGGCCAGGGCCTGTACATCGCCGTCGACCGACAACTGGCGCTTGCGGGCGGCATCGCCGGCGCTGACAGACCAGCCGGTGTGGGGCGGGTCGATGAACACCAGGTCGAAGAAGGCCAGCCAGGTCAGCGGGTTGTCGACCACCGCATAGGGCGGCGCGGCCAGCGATCCATCGTCCGGCACCGGCACCCGCTTGGGCCCCAGCGCGCCCAGGTGCAGCCAGACCGAGGCCGACCCCGGCCCGCCGTTGAACGCGAAACACACTGGCCTGGGCCTGTCGGCTGATGCCGGCTGGGCGCAGTAGGCCACGGTAAAGACCGCCGCCTGGGGCTCGCCCCGATCGACACCGATGCCACCGGCCAGCACCGGAATGAAGGCCGCCCGCACGCTGTAGTCCAGCGCCTGTCCACCCTGCAGTGCCACCGCCCCGCTGCTGAGCACCGGCGCCCGTGCCAGCAGCTGGTCCATCTTGTCGCGCTGGCGACGAGCGGCATCGGGGTCCGGGGCCGCAGCGGCGGTGCTGGTGGGCAGGGTGGGCAGGGTGGGCAGGTCGCTCAAGCGCTACTCCTGGGTGTGGAACGGTGCCGGGCCTACCAGGCCGATGCCGGCAGACGCACGAAGCGGTCAGGCGGAAACTCACCCGACAGGTACAGGGCCAGCTCCTGGTGACTGGCCGTGGCATTGCCGACGATGCTCAGCTCGTAGCGGCGCAGCAGGCGCGAGGTCATGCCGCAAGCGGGCGTGACCGCATGGCTGAACTCGATGCGGTAGTGGCCGGTGGGCAGGCGCGTCCAGAAACCCATCGACGCGCTGCCCGGCTTGTTGCCCACGAAACAGGTGCGCACATAGCCATTGGTCTTGATCTCCACCTGCTCCCGGCCCGACAGGCTGACCCAGCGGCCCACGATCGGGTCGACCGGCGCCTGGGCCCAGGCCACCGGGCCGGACCAGGCCAGCAGGGCGACCCACCGCATCGGTCGTAGCCGGGCCCAGGCCGGGCCGGCTGCGCCCGCGGCAGCGCGCCGGGCCGGCTCAGCCAAGAGGCTGGGCCAGGAAGTCGGCGTAGCGTGGCAGGTCCACGTTGCCACCCGACAAGATCACGCCAACCCGGGCGCCGCGCAGGCTCACCACGCCTTCGAGCAAGGCCGCCGCGCCCAGGCAGCCGGTCGGTTCGACCACCTGCTTCATGCGCTGGGCAAAGAACTGCAGGGTGCGCACCAGTTGGGTGTCGCTGACCGTGACGATGCGCCGGACCAGGGCCTGGATCACCGGAAAGGTCAGCTGGCCGCTGGACGGGGTCTGGGCCCCGTCGGCGATGGTCTCTGGCACGCCGATCTGCACGATGTGGCCGGCCGCCAGGCTTTGCTGGGTGTCGTTGCCGGCCGCAGGCTCGACCCCGATCACCTCGATGCCGGGCAGCCGGTGGCAGGCCGCCACCGCGCTGCCTGCGATCAGACCGCCCCCGCCCACGCAGACCAGCAGCGCGTCCAGTGCGCCCACCTCGTCGATCAATTCCAGCGCGGCGGTGCCCTGCCCCGCCATCACCTGAGGATGGTCGAAGGGCGGGATCAGCGTCATGCCGCGCTCGCCGGCAAGGCGCGCCCCGATGGCGGCGCGGTCTTCGGTGTAGCGGTCGTACAAGACCACCTCGCTGCCGGCCTGGCCCGCCTGGTAGGCCCGGGTGGCGGCCAGCTTGGCGGCCGGCGCGTCCTGCGGCATCACGATCACGCTGGGCATCCCCAGCAGGCGGGCCGACAGGGCGATCGCCTGGGCATGGTTGCCCGAACTGAAGGCCAGCGCGCCGGTGCGGCGCTGTGCCGGGGTGAATTGCGCCAGGGCGTTGTAGGCACCGCGGAACTTGAAGGCCCCCATGCGCTGCAGGTTCTCGGCCTTGAAGAAGACCTGGGCGCCGGTGATGGCGTCGGCGGTGCGCGAGCGCAGCACCGGCGTGCGGTGGGCCACGCCGGCCAGGCGGCCAGCGGCCGCGAGCACGTCGGCATAGTGGATGGCAAGAGCAGTCATGTGCCGAAGCATAACCAGGCCGGGCCCGCGCGCTGGGCTGGCCGGTGTCCTGAGCCAGCGCAGCCGGTCGCAGCCCGGTAGCCCGGTAGCCCAGTGGCCCAGTGGCGCAGTGGCGCCAGGGCAGGCGCGGGGTGCGGCCGGGCTTGGTGCGCTGCGTCAAGATCTGGCCCGTTGTGGCGACTCAACCGGGTGCAGTTCATTTCGCCTACACGCGCTCAGGCCGGACCCTGGAAGCCAGCGCTGCGGAAGGTCAGCACCAAGGTGTCGCGGTGGCCGGCAGCGGCGGGATCGGTCGGCTGGATCGGCGTGCTTTCGTGGATCACGCGCGCGTCGTCGAGCAGCAGCGCGCTCCAGGGCTCGGTCAAGGTGAAACGCAGGCCCTGCGGCCCCTGGGCGTCGAATACCCGGGTCTCGCCGCCCTTGATGGCGTGGCGCGCCACCATCACCACCACTACCAGATCGACGCCGTCGCGGTGGGCGCCCTCGGGTGTGGGCCGGCCGATGCCGTCGGTGGTGTCGATGCGAAAGGGATGGGCCTCGACGAACCAGTCCTGACTGCCCGGCACCTGGCCGCGCAGCAGCGCGCAGCGTGCTGCCAATGCCTGCAACAGCGCGGCCCAGGCCGGGTCGTCCAGCCAGGCCTCAGGCAGCGGGTCGAACCAGCGCTCGATGCCCCCGTGCAGGGCGTTGTACTGCAGCGGCTGCCAGTGGGCCCGGTGAGGCACCGCC
>JAYUQJ010000127.1:0-4649 GCA_043756825.1 Betaproteobacteria bacterium
ACCACAGCCATAGCTTTTGCTATGGCGAGGATTTGCAACGACGCATGGCGGACGAAGACACGTTTTCATGTTTCGAAATTTGTGGGTCGGAGTACTAGCACCACCGCGCCATGCCGGCCCCCGCCCTGCCCGGCCAGCCCACGCCGGCCGAACTCGACGCCCTGCACGACGACCTGCCCGCCTGGCGCCCGGCCATCGAGGCGC
The DNA here is from genome assembly GCA_043756825.1 of Betaproteobacteria bacterium. Lineage (GTDB taxonomy): Bacteria > Pseudomonadota > Gammaproteobacteria > Burkholderiales > Burkholderiaceae_C > Pseudaquabacterium. The sequence continues at coordinate 205 of JAYUQJ010000127.1, forward strand.
TGGCCCGTCAGCTGGGCTGGACCGGCCCGGCCACGCCGATGGCCTCGGGCACGGTCTTGGTGGCCTTGCTGGGCAGCACCCAGGTGCTCAAGCTCTACCCGCCCTTCCTGCGCGACCACTTCGAGTTCGAGCGGGCCCTGCTGGACCGCCTGGCAGGCCGGCTGGCCCTGCCCACGCCCACCCTGCTGCAACACGGCGCGCTGGACGGCTGGGCCTGGCTGCGGATGACCCAGCTGCCCGGCCGGACGCTGACCGAAGCCTGGCCAGGCCTGGTCGAGGCGCAGAAATGCGCCGTGTTGGCCACGCTGGGCGCGCTGGCCGCCCAGGTGCATGCGCTGCCGGTGGCCGACATGGCCGCGCTGGCGCCGGCCTGGCCCGAATTCCTGGCCGGCCAGCAGGCCCGCTGCGCCGCGCGCCAGCAGCGCACCGGCCTGCCGGCCCATCTGCTGGCGCAACTGGATGGGTTCCTGGCCGGCCCGCTGCCGCAGGGCCACGACGTGATCCTCACCGGCGAGTACACGCCGATGAACCTCTTGGCGCAGCAGGGCCGGCTGAGCGGCATGTTCGATTTCGGCGACGGCCTGGTGGGCCCGCGCGAATACGACTGGCTGGGCCCGCTGGCCTTCCTGGCCGCAGGCCATGCCGACCGCTGCCGGGCCTACTTCGACGGCTATGGCGTGCAGCCCGACGCTGCCGACCGGCTGGCGCTGATGCGCCTGCTGCTGCTGCACCGCTACAGCCACCTGCCAGCGCAGATCGCCCACCCCGGCTGGCAGACGGCACCCAGCTTCGACGCGCTGAGCGCGCTGATCTGGCCCTGACCGCGAGCAGCGCAGCCGGTGGCCGCAGGGTTGTGCCGACGCCTGCTTGCCCACCGGGTCGGCCTGCCCAGGCATCCCTGGCAGCCAGTCAATGACCTGATGCGCTTGTCGAAATAATTTAATGATTTTGCCGATTAACGCATTAAATTTTCCTAAGCCGTTGATTTTGCGATATTTTCAATTTTGGCGCGAAAATTGCTTGCATGGATGACGTTCACAGCCTGCAGGAGATTCCATGCGCAAACTCGCCACCCCCGTACTGCTCGCGCTCGGCATCCTGGGCCAGCCGGCCCTCGCCGATCCCGTGGTCTACCAGCAGGCGGCTCTTGCCGGCGGCGACCAATTCGCCACCCAGAACGACCCGGGCCCCAACGGCGATTTCGCCAAGGTGTTCGACAATTTCAGGCTCTCGGCCAAGACCCGGATCACCGATGTGCACTGGGTCGGCGGTTATTTCAATCCAGCCATGCAGGCCCCGATCACCAGCTTCCTGGTGCAGATCTGGTCGGATGCGGGCGGGCCCGGCGCTGCCTTGTTGGCGGATTCGCAAGCCGGGGTCGCCAACGAAACCCTGATCAGCGGCGCCGTCTACCGCTACGACATCGACCTGAGCACCGCCTTTGTTGCCGAGGCCAACACGACCTATTGGTTGTCGATCCAGCCGACCCTGGCCTTCCCGCCGCAATGGGGCTGGTCCGCAGGCACTGGCGGCGACGGCGTCGCCTACCAGGACATCTTCAACACCTGCACCCAGCAGGCCCTGGACCTGGCCTTCAGCCTGACCGGCAACGTGCTGCCGGCACCCGCCAGCCTGGCCCTGGTCGGTCTGGCCCTGGTCGGCCTGGCATCGACCGGCGCGCTGGCCGCCACACGCCGCAAGCGGGCTTGAAAGATTGAGGTGCTGCCCGGCAGCGGCGCCGCGCTGCCGCCACTGGCTGGCCCCCTCGGCCCATCCGGGTAATCGCGCCGTCAAACGCTGGCGCGCAGCGCAAGGCAGGTCGGCCGCCAGGGCCGAGAATGCAGGTTCGCGCCTGCACTTCCACCCGCCCTGAGGTCACTCCATGATGAAGCGTCGAACGATCAGCACCCTTGGCCTGCTGCTGGCCTGCGTCGGCCTGCCCGCCCTTGCCCAGACCTGGCCCAGCAAGCCCATCCGCATCGTGCTGCAGTTCCCGCCGGGTGGGTCGACCGACGCGGTGGCGCGCATCCTGGCCCAGCCCTTGTCGGCCGCGCTGGGCCAGCCGGTGCTGGTGGAGAACCGCCCCGGCGCGGACGGCGCGATCGCCGGCGACCATGTGGCCCGCGCCGAACCCGACGGCCACACCTTCTTCCTGGCCACCAACACGCCGATGATGCAGGTGCCGCTGCTCAAGAAAAACCCGCCCTATGACCCGGTGAAGAGCTTCACGCCGGTGTCGCTGGTGGGGCGCTATGTCTACGTGATGGTCAGCACCCCGGCGCTGGCCGCCAGGGACGTGGGCGAGCTGATGGCCTACGCCCGCGCCAACCCGGGCAAGCTCAGCTACGGCAGCTACAGCGGCGTGACGCAACTGATGCACACCCAGCTGAAACTGGCCAAGGCCGACACCACCCTGGTGCCTTACAAGGGCGAGGGCCCGACCGTGACCGACATCCTGGGCAACCACGTGCAGTTCAGCTTCGCCACGCCGGCCAGCACCTTGCCCCACATCAAGGACGGCAAGCTGCGTGCGCTGGCGGTGCTGCTGCCGGCGCGCTCGTCCTTGCTGCCCACGGTACCCACCGCCGCCGAGGCTGGCCTGCCGCCGCTCACTGCCGGCACCTGGGCGGCGCTGTTCGGCCCGGCCCGGCTGCCGGCCGAGATCGTGCAGCGCATGAACCGCGAGTTCAATGCCGCGGCGCAGCGGCCCGAGGTGCGCGAACGCATCAGCGCGCTGGGCTTCGAGCTGGCCGGGTCCACGCCCGACGAGATGGCCGGCTTCCTGGGCGAGCAGTTGATCGCCTGGGGCCGAGCCTTCCGCGACGCCGGGATGACGCCGGAATAGCCGGTCAGCGCGGCGCGGCTTGCGGCGGCGCCAGCGCCCGCGCCGCCCACCAGGCCAGCAGCACCAGGGGCAGGCAGATGCCGAAGGACCAGCGGATGCCCAAACCGGTGGCCACCCAGCCCAGCAGCGGCGGGCCCAGCAAGAAGGCGATGAAAGAGGACTGCGCCAGAGCGGCCACGTTCACCGCAGCCGGCCGGTCGGTAGCCTGGGCCGCCGCCGACATCGCCAGCGGAAAGATCGCACTCGTGCCTACCCCCATCAGCGCAAAGCCCAGCAGGGCCAGGCCCGGGTGCGGCGCCAGCAGCACCAGCGCAGCGCCCAGGCCCAGCAGGGCCTGCAGGCTGCGCGCCACCCGAACCGGGCCGTGGCGCGCCACAAAGCCGTCGGCCACCCAGCGCGCGCCGGCCTGGGCCAGTGCGCCCACGGCCACCGCCACACCGGCCGCAAACGGCGCGGCCGAAAACACATCGCGCATATAGATCGCCGACCATTCAATGCCGGCGCCCTCCAGCACCATCGCGCCCAGCGTGGCCATCAGCAGCAGGCCGGTATGACCCGTGGGCCGGGCCCAGTGCGGTGCCGTGCCGGCATGGGCGTCGGGCCGGTGCTCCGCCGGTGCAAAACCCCGCAGCAGCAGTGCGCTGGCCAACGCCACCAGGCCCACCATGCCGGCCAGCTGGGCCTGCACCGACAAACCCAGGTGCGCCGCCCCGGCGCCCAGCAGGCCGGCCATGAAGAAGCCGATGCTCCAGCAGGCATGGGCCCGGCTCATCAGGCGCTGGCCCAGCTGGTGCTCGGCCCGGTCGGCCTCCAGGTTGACCACGATCTCCACTGCGCCGATCACCAGCCCGGCCGGCAGCAGCAACAGAAAGAGCGCCAGCGGGCTGCCGGCCCAGGACGCCAGCGCAAAGGCCAGCGCCATCAGGGGCAGGCCCAGCCGCAGCACCCGGCCATGGCCCCAGCGGTCGAGCCAGCGGCTGGCCAGGGTCAGCGAGACCATCGTGCCGCTGGCGGTGCCGACCAACGCAAAGCCCAGCGCCCGCTCGGTGATGCCCAGGGCCTGCTGGATATCCCCCAGCCGCGGAAAGATGCCGCCCATGGCCATCGCATAAAGGAAGAAAGCGCTGTAGACCTGTTGGCGCGGGCCCAGGCGCAGCCGGTCGGGGCGGCTGGAGCGAGGGTGCATGGCGGTTTCTGAAGGATTCACCGCTGCAGTAGAACCGATCCGGCGGCAGGGCCCGGGCGGCGCCGGCAGATCACAATCCGGCCATGCCCGACCATCCTGACCGTGTCCTGCGCCTGCAAGGCGCCAGCAACTTCCGCGACCTCGGCGGCTACCCTGGCCACAGCGGGCGGCCGCTGCGCTGGCGCAAGGTGTTCCGCGCCGAGCATCTGGCCGACCTGACCGAAGCCGACCGGGCCGTGCTGGCCGGGCTGGGCGTGAGCCGCGCGGTCGACTTCCGCGGCCAGGCCGAGGGCGCCGCCCTGCCCTACCAATGGCCCGGTATCACCCGGCATGCGCTGGCCATCGAGCCCAGCGTGGTGCAGAACATGCAAGACCTCCGGGCCGCAGGCCAGCGCCTGACCGTACCGCGGGTGC
>JAYUQJ010000128.1:0-13453 GCA_043756825.1 Betaproteobacteria bacterium
GCCTGGTCCAGCAGATCGCGCCGGCGCATGGCCGACTGGCCCGGTGCCGGCGCGGCCCAGGGCTCGGCCGTGCCCGGCCCGGCGGCCGGCGCAGCGCTGGCGTCGAGAAAGCCGCTGGCCATGCGCACCGCATCCACCGCCTTGCGCCGGCCTATGCCCACCAGGCCTTGCAGGCGGCGCAGCAAGGCCGGGTTCAGCGCGGCCAGGATCGGCACCACCGCCTCGGTCTCGGGCTTGAGCAGGTCGACAAAGGGGTAGCTGGCCTTGACCTGGTTCATCACCTCCACCACCAGTTGCGAGCCGGCATTGGGCGTCCAGGGCTCGGGCGCCAGGCCGCATTGCAGGTCGCGGCCGATGCGGCGCACCCGCTCGAAATCGGTGACGTTCCAGCTGTCCACCTCATTTCCGTGCAGGCACAGCACCCGGGCCGCACCCACCTGGCAGGCCAGGCCGGTGCCGTCGGTCACCAGCAGCAGGCGGCTGCGGGCGGCGTCATCGTCGGCCAGCCGGGCCGCCAGGTGGCGCCGCACCCAGGGCAGGGCCAGCTCCAGGTCATGGTTGCCCAGGTTGACCACCAGCCGGCGATTGGGCCGGGCCAGCAGGCGTCGCAACGCGGCGAACACCGGCGCAAAGGCGGCGTCGGCCATCACCCGGTCGATCTTGGCGGTGGCGCCCTGCGGGTCGAAGGCCAGGGCCGGGGCCTCGGCCAGGAAGTCGATGAAATCGCCATTGATCACCAGCGCGGCCAGGCCCGGGGCGGCGGAGCCCGCCACTTGGTCAACCAGCCAGGCCAGCTCAGCGCCGGCGTCGAAGATCTGGAAGCCGCGGGTGCCGCCCAGGTGCAGGTCCGACACCACATGCAGTTCGTCAAAGTTCAGGCCTTGCGGCATGGGGTCTCCCTGTTCTTGTGGGCTGTGGCGCCGGCGGGCTGGCGCTGCGGGCTTGCCGGTCCCGGGGCTGGCGGTCTGGCCTGACTATTGGGCATAGCACAAAGCGCATCAACCCCCAGTCTGACAAACGGTTGCGGCCTCTGTTAGCGTTATGTCCCTGATAAAGAGAAGGAGACCGCCGGTGACCGCATTGCACGACCGATTGCGTGCCCTGCAGCCCGAGCGGCTGCGGGCCATGCGCCGCGGAATAGAGAAAGAGAGCCTGCGCGCCTTGCCCGGCGGCGGCCTGGCCTTGACGCCCCACCCCACCGCGCTGGGCGCGGCGCTGACCCACCCGCACATCACCACCGACTACAGCGAGAGCCAGCTCGAGCTGATCACCGGCGTGCACCCCAGTGCCGACGCCTGCCTGGCCGAGCTGACCGAGATCCACCAGGCCACCTACCGCGCCATCGGCGACGAGTGTCTGTGGGTGGGCAGCATGCCCTGTGGCCTGCCCACCGACGAGACCATTCCGCTGGGCCGTTACGGCAGCAGCAACGTGGGCCGCGCCAAGAGCGTCTACCGCATGGGCCTGGGCCACCGCTATGGCCGGCGCATGCAGACGATCTCGGGCATCCACTACAACTGGTCGATGCCGGGGCTGGGCAATGACGAGCATTTCGCACTGATCCGCAACTTCCGCCGCCACGCCTTTGTGCTGCTCTACCTGTTCGGCGCGTCGCCGGCGGTGTGCGGTGATTTCGTCGCCGGCCGCCCGCTCGAGTTGCAGCCCCTGCCGGGCGGCAAGACCGGCACCCTGCACATGCCGCATGGCACCAGCCTGCGCATGGGACGGCTGGGCTACCAGAGCGATGCCCAGGCCTCGCTGGCGGTCAGCTTCAACAGCCTGGAGAGCTATGCCAACTCGCTGCACGAGGCGCTGACCCAGCCCTACCCGGCTTATGAAACGGTGGGCGTGCGCAACCCGGGTGGTGACTACAACCAGCTGTCGACCACGCTGCTGCAGATCGAGAACGAGTTCTACGGCCTGATCCGGCCCAAGCGGGTGATCCAGCCGGGCGAGCGGCCGCTGCATGCGCTGCGCGAACGCGGCGTGGAGTACATCGAGGTGCGCTGCATGGACCTCGACCCCTTCGAGCCGGTGGGCATCAACGCCGGCACCACCCGCTTCATCGACATTTTCCTGCTGCATTGCCTGCTGGCCGACAGCCCGCCCGATACCCCGGACGAGATCGCCGCGCTGGGCCGCAATCAGCATCGCACCGCCGCGCGCGGCCGCGAGCCTGGCCTGTTGCTCGAGCGTGACGGCCGCGAGCTGCTGCTGACCGACTGGGCCGCCGAACTGCTGGAGGACTGCGGCGCCATCGCCCAGGCCCTGGATGCAGCCTTTGGCGGCGAGCTGTACCAGCAAGCCCTGGCCGAGGCCCGAGGCCTGCTGCTGCGGCCGGACGCGCTGCCGTCGGCACGGGTGCTGGCGGCGATGCGGGCGGGCTTCGACGGGTCCTACCCGCGTTTCATCCGCGACCGCTCGGCGGCCACCCGCGCCCAGATCCTGGCCCTGCCCTGGACACCCGAGCAGGCCGCGCGCTACGGCGCCGTGGCGGCAAGCTCGGTGGCCGAGCAGCAGCGCATCGAGGCGGCTGACTCAATGCTGTTCGAGCAGTACCGGGTGGCCTACCTCTCGGCCGACCGGCTGCGCGCCTGAGCCCGGCGTTGCCGGCCTCAGGGCGTTTTGACCGGCAGGTCCAGCCCGCGTTCGGGCGACTCGAAGTCCTGGCTCTGGCCCGGCGGGGTGTCGATCAGCTCTTCGATCAAGAAGCGGCCATAGTGCTGCCCCGCCACCGCCCGGCCTGAGCGCGCCACCTGCGCCACCTGGGCCGCCTGGTCATCGTCGGGCGCATGCACCACCAGAAAACTGCAGCCTTCCTCGGCCAGCGCGCGATGGGCCTGGATCAGGTTGAGCTCCTGGCCCAGGGCGGCCAGCGGGGTGGCGTCCAGCAACTGGACCTTCACCTGGTCTACCATTTGCTGCGGGGTGTAGCGGGTTAGCGCGGAATCGGCAAAGCCCAGGGTTTGCAGGCGCCCGACGGCGCAGTCCAGGTCGTCCGGCGTGCGAAATGCGATCACGCTGTGACCCACCGGTTTGAAGACCCCGAACGACAGGGGCAGGTCGGTCTTGTCCATCTGCAACTCCTCCATGCGCCGGTCGGTGCGGCGGCGTCACGCCCATCGTGGTCGGCCCCCTGGCGGCGGGCCAGCAGACGATCATGGTTTGCGCTGTCAGACGATGCTCACAGCGGTCCGCTGCGCCCGGCCGGGCCGCCAGGCGATCAAGGTGCCCGGGTGTCTGGAATTGCTGGTCAACGGTGCCCAGCGGGGCCGCGGCGCACCGCCAGCAGCAACCCCGGCCGCAGCGACGGGCTGGACGACTGCTTCGCGCGCACCCTGGGCGTGGGTGAGGCGCTGCGCCTGGTGGTGCGCTGTGCAAGCCGGGACCGCAGCGCGCTGCGGGTGGAGGCGGACGCGCAGCGCGGGTGAGGCCGGCGCGCGCCGCAGGTGGATCGTCAGCCGCGCAGGCCCAGCACCGGCCGGTCCGGGCGCAGCTTGCGGCCCTCGATCACATAACCCTGCACGAAGTCGCGGGTGGCGCTGTCGGTGCGCTCGTGCGCGGCCAGCGCCGCCAGCGTGTCGGACCCGCGCCAGGCCAGGTGCTGATCGACATAGCTGGCGTTGTAGCCGTCCAAGGTGCGTTGGTAGCCATGCATCTCGGCGGCCACCCACAGCGCGCAGGCCGCGAAAATCGCCAGCCCGGTGTCGGCCTCGATCACCCGGGTGACGATCAGCACGAAGGCCAGCAGCACGGCCAGCGGCGCCAGGCCGGCCGCCACGGTGGCGCTCAGGGTCATCGGCGGGGTGTAGCGGGGCAGCGTCATCGGGCGGTCCGTCAGGAGGGGGTGTGGGGAGGTGGCTGGCGCCACTTTGCCTGCACCCCGCACCCGGCTGGCGCCGAAAAAGACGCCGATTCGCCGGCCACTCTTTTGCGTCCCTCTGCCAGCCTGCAGCCCAGCCTGTCATCCGGCGGCCAGCGGCCGCCGGCCCGAGCGGCGCCGACCGATGAAGCCCATCACCCCCAACCCTGCCAGCAGCATCGCCCAGGTCTGGGCCTCCGGCACAGGAGCGGCGGCCACGACAGTGCGCCCGTTGGCCCAGACCGGGGTGTAGACGTCGAAGTGGTTGATGTCATCGTCCCAGGTGCCCAGCGCGGTGGTGGCAAAGCGGTGCCGGGCACTGCCCGACACGGGTTGGACAAACTCACGCAGGCGCACCGTGCCGCCCTGCGAGAAGTTGATCTCCCCGCTGCCGCGCCCGGACAGCAGCAGCAGGTTGTTGCCTTGCGCGTAGAGCGCGTTGACCGTGCTGCCGTTCACACTGGCCATGAAGCTGGCCCCGGTGCCGCTGAAATGGGACGTGGCCAGGGTGACCGAGTTGGTGATGGCCAGCACCCAGGACAACACACGCGACTGGTCGAAGGCGCTGTTGTCGGCGTACAGGCCGTCGGTGGTGACCGTGCCGCTGTAGGTGAACGGCGTGGCGCTGAAGATGCCGCCGGCGTTGCCCAACAACTGGTATTGCAGGTTGGCCTGTGCGCCAGTGGCGCCCAGGATGCCCAGCAGGGCGGCCGCCAGGACGGCGGGCCGCCTCAGCCAGCCGGGGCCGCTGCGGCGGCTGCCTGGCAAGCGTCGGCGGGCAGCAGGTGTTGCGAACACATCGGGCAAGCGCAAGCAGGAGGTGACGCTGGGCATGGCATTTCCTTGGGCAGATCGGGTTGAGTGCCGGACCCCGCTGGAGCGGACCGGGTGGCAGGGCCAGATTGCCCTTGTTTGACTCAACGAGATCCGGTGCCTGAACCCATCACGCAAGGGTCAGTATTTTTTGCTTGCCTTGGACAATCAGGCGGTGACCGCCGGGGGCCTTTGCGCAGGGCCTGCAAGCCGGTGGCAGGCTCAGGCCGCGTTCTCGGGCTTGAAGTTGTCGCTCAGGCCCTGCCAGCAGCTGGCGTAGCCCGGGTCCAGCCTGCCGGGCTGCAGGGCCCAGGCGCTGGGCAGCATGCGGTAACGGCTTTCCAGCATGAAGGCCAGGGTGTTGTCCAGCTTGTGCGGCGCCAGCGTGGTGCTGGATGCCTTGGCGAAGGCGTCATGGTCGGGGCCATGCGGCACCAGGGTGTTGTGCAGGCTGGCACCACCGGGCTGAAAGCCTTCGGGCTTGGCGTCGTACTGGCCCAGCACCAGGCCCATGAACTCGCTCATCAGGTTGCGGTGGTACCAGGGTGGGCGAAAGGTCTGCTCGGCCACCATCCAGCGCGGCGGGAAGATGACGAAATCGCAGTTGGCGCTGCCTGGCGTGTCGCTCGGGCTGGTCAGCACGGTGAAGATGCTGGGGTCGGGGTGGTCGAAGCTGATCGACCCCAGGGCCATGAAATGCGCGGTGTCATATTTGACCGGTGCCAGATTGCCATGCCAGGCCACCACGTTGTAGGGACTGTGCGCCTGGGCACATTGCCACAGGCGGCCGCCAAATTTCTTGACCATCTGCCAGGGGCCGGGCTGGTCGTCGAAGGCTGCCACCGGCGCCAGAAAGTCGCGCGGATTGGCCAGGCCGTTGCTGCCGATGGGGCCCAGCTCGGGCAGGCGCAGCGCCGCGCCGTAGTTCTCGGCCACGTAGCCGCGCGACGGGCCGTCGGGCAGTGCCACCGAGAAGGCCAGCCCGCGCGGCAGCAGCGCGATCTCGCCCGGGCGCACCGCCAGCCGGCCCAATTCGGTGGTGATCCACAGCCGGCCCTGTTGCGGCACCAGCAGCAGTTCGCCGTCGGCATTGACCAGCGCGCGCTGGCCCATCGACGCGTTGGCGCTGTAGACCAGCGCACCCATGCCGGCCTGCATCTCCACATCACCATTGGCCACCACGGTGGCCAGGCCGTCGATGAAATCCCGCGCCGGGGCGTCGGCTGACGGCAGCGGGAACGGCGACCAGCGCAGCGGATCGGGCGCCACGGGCACGCCGCTGGCCGCCCCACTGGTCCAGTTCGGCTGCGCACAGGGCTGGTAGGCGCCGGTCACCACCGACGGCTGGCGCCGGTACAGCCAGGTACGGCGGTTCTCGGCCCGCGGGGCGGTGAAAGCGGTGCCCGAGAGCAGCTCGGCATACAGGCCGTGGGCGGCCCGCTGCGGGCTGTTGCGGCCCACCGGCAGCGCGCCGGGCACGGCCTCGCTGGCAAAGTGGTTGCCGAAGCCGGATTGGTAGAGCAGGGTGTCGGTCATGGTGTCTCGCTGCGCCCGCGCGGGCGATGTCGATCCTGCCGGGTGCTGCGGGCCGGGATCAGGCGGTGCCAGCCGGTGGCGGCCGGCCCGCGTGGCGTCGGGGTCATGGCGGGCCGTCGCCCGGAGCGGGGTCAGGCAGCTGCCGGGCTGCCGCCAGGGCCTGGCGCAGCAGGCCCAGGTCGCCGATGTGGTTGGCCAACAGCAGGATCAGGCGGGCGTTGACGAGCCGGCTCTGCGCATCGCTCAGGCCCTGGTGGGTCTGGATCAGTGCCTCGTAGAAATCATCGCCCGGGGTGTAGGCGTTGAGGGGGGCGGTGCCGGGCAGGCCGAAGTTGGGCTGGGTCTGCAGCAGGGTCATGGGGGCAGCCGGTGGGGGCGGGCAGGGGGGGGCGGCGGGCTCAGCCCGGCAGGCCAATGGCGCGCGCCAGGGCGGCCTGTACCGCTGCAAGGTCGGGCTGGCGCCAGCGCGCGGCCACATGCTGGTCAGGCCGCAGCAGGTAGGTGGTGCCCGGCCGCGCATCGCAGCGCTGGGCGGCCAGGCCTTGGGCATCGACCAGCAGCAGGCAGCCGGCCGGCGCCGCGCCGGCCTGGCGCGCAATCAGCAGGGTCTGCACCGGCAGGGGCGCAGCCGCCAGTCCGGCGATCCAGGCCTGCTGGGCGGCATCCACTGCGGCCGGGTGATCGACGAACAGCAGCAGCCCGAATGCGCCGCCGGCATGCTGCAGCAGCCAGGTCGGCTTGCCATCGGCCTGCAGCAGCGGCGCGTCGGTCAGCGGCATGCCGGGCCGCATCAGGCCGTCGAAGGGGTCGCTGTCGGCGGTGTTGAGGGGCGATGCAGCCAGGTGGGTGGGCACCGACAGGCGGCCGGAGTTGACCAGTGCCCGGCCGAAACCATGCTGGCGTGCCAGCGAGAGCACCGCGTCGCGGAAATCGCGCGAGACGGCGCTCTTGGGCGTCATGAAATCGGTGGACCGGGTGGAATTGAGCAGGTTCTCGTCGGCCGCCGGTACCCGTTCGCAGTCGTAGCTGTCGAGCAAGGCATCGGGCGCCAGGCCGGTCAGCACCAGCCTGAGCTTCCAGGCCAGGTTGTCGGCGTCCTGGATACCCGAATTGGCGCCGCGCGCCCCGAAAGGCGACACCTGGTGCGCCGCGTCGCCCGCAAACAGCACCCGGCCGTGCCGGAAGCGCTGCATGCGCCGGCACTGGAAGGTGTAGACGCTGACCCACTCGAGCGTGAACTCGCGGTCCGGCCCCAGCATGGCGCGGATGCGCGGCATCACCCGCTCGGGCTGCTTTTCGGCCTCGGGGTCGGCGTCCCAGCCGAGCTGGAAGTCGATGCGCCAGACGTTGTCGGCCTCGCGGTGCAGCAGCACGCTCTGGCCCGGGTGGAAGGGCGGGTCGAACCAGAACCAGCGCTCGGCCTTGCCGGCCTCGAACATCGGCGTCTTGAGCACAACGTCGGCGATCAGGAAGCGGTCCTGGAAGACCTTGCCCTCGATGTCCAGGCCGAGCTGGCGCCGCACCGGGCTGCGCGCGCCATCGGCCACCACCAGCCAGTCGGCCTGCAGCCGGTAGGCGCCGTCGGCGGTTTCGACATCGATCACGGCGCCCCCAGCCTCGGGCGTGACCCGGGCCACCTTGTGGCGCCAGCGCAGGTCCAGCCCGGGCAGCCCGGCCGCGCGCTCCACCAGGTATTGCTCCAGGTAGTACTGCTGCAGGTTGACCATGCCAGGACGGCGGTGGCCGGGCTCGGGCAGCAGGTTGAAATGGAAGACTTCGGCCTCGCGGTGGAAGGTGCGGCCGATATTCCAGGTCACGCCCTTGTCCACCACCGCCTGGCCGCAACCCAGGCGGTCCAGGATCTCCAGCGTGCGCTTGGCGTAGCACAGCCCGCGCGAGCCCACGCTGACCGTGTCGTCATCGTCCAGCAGCAGCACCGCCTGGCCTTGCTGGGCCAGGTCGATGGCCACGGCCAGCCCCACCGGACCGGCGCCGATCACCACCACCGGGTGGCGCGGCAGCCGGCCCGGCGTGTCCAGCTCGGCCGGCCGGCGGTAGGTAAAACGCGGGTAGGCGTAGGTGCTGAGCATGGCCGGTGGGCGCGGGTCAGGTCTCCAGCGCCTGCCACATCTGCCGGTCGCGCTCGGCGGTCCAGATGCGCGGGTCGGGGTATTGGGTCACCTCGTCAAAGCAGCGCGTCACGTCGAAGGGCATGCAGTGCTGAAAGATCACCCAATGGCCATACTTCGGGCTCAGCCGTGCCAGGGTGTCCTTGTAGACCGCGTTCAGATCCTTGCCGGCGGCCACGCCGGCCTGCACGCTGGCGTACACGTCGGCGATGAACTGGCGGGTGCCGGTCAGGCCGGCCGCCACCGCCTCGGGCGTGGTCAAGGCCGGGCCGCGGCCCGGCACCAGCTGGGCCGGCTGCAGCGCGGCGATGTTGTCCAGGGTCTGCGGCCAATCCTTGAAATAGGCATCGCCGGCATAGGGCGTGGCGTCGAACTCCACCAGATCACCCGAGAACAGGATTTTCTGCTGCGGCAGCCAGGCCACCGTGTCGCCCTTGGTGTGGCCCCGGCCCAGCTGCAGCAATTGCACTTCGAGCTGGCCCAGCCAGAGCGTCATCTTGCCGGTGAAGGTCAGGGTCGGCCAGGTCAGGCCGGGCGGCACGCTCTCGACGTTCTGGAACAGCCGCGGAAAGCGGCCGATCTCGCTGGCCTTGTCCTGCTCGCCGCGCTCGCGGATCAGGTCGAGCGTGTCGTGGCTGGCGATGATCTGCTCGGCGCCGTAGGCCGATGCGCCCAGCACCCGCACCGCGTGGTAATGCGTCAGCAGCACGTACTTGATCGGCTTGTCGGTCACCTCGCGGATACGGCGGATCACGTCCTGCGCCATCACCGGGGTGGCCTGGGTGTCGAGCACCAGCACGGCATCGTCGCCGATGATGATGCCGGTGTTGGGGTCGCCTTCGGCGGTGTAGGCATAGGCGTTGGCGGACAGCTGGGTGAAGCTGACCCGCTTGGCCTCCAGGTCGGCCTGGCTGGCAAAGGCTTTGTTCATGGGGGGTTGTCTCCTGGGCTGCCCGGCGGGGCGGGCTGGCGGATGGGCTGGCGGATGGGCTGCGGCTCGGCTGCCGGGGCTGACGCGATCGCCGTGTCGGCCGGTAGTATCGGCAGAAAATTAGCCTTTGTCAAACCAGTTCGTTTTAAGCGAACTTTGCACCGGCACTAAAGGCAGCGCTATCCTTGTGCCATGTCCCCGTACCCCCGCTATCGCTCTTTGGTCTGTGCCGGGGCCGCTGGCCTGCTGCTGGCGGCCTGTGGCGGCGGGGCGGGCGATGTCGGCAGCGCGCCGCCGTCGGTCGACATCCTGCCGCCCGGCGTGCGTGTGAGTGCGGCCAGCCCGGTGGCGGCGGGCTGCAATGGGGGGCGCACCGGTGGCACGGTGTACGAGGACGCCGAGGCCGAGCCCTGGCTGGCGGTGTCGCCCCTGAACGGCGACCACCTGGTGGGTGTGTGGCAGCAAGACCGCGCCAGCGACGGCGGCGCGCGGGCGCTGGTCAGCGCGGTGTCCACCGATGGCGGCCGTAGCTGGACCCGCAGCCTGTTGCCGATGTCGCGCTGCGGCGGCGCTGCCAGCGGGTCGGCAGGCGATCATGAGCGGGCGTCGGACCCCTGGGTCGATTTCGCGGCCGACGGCACCGTCTACCTGATGGGCCTGGCGTTCTCGGGCAGCAGTTTCAGCGCCGGGTCGGTCAACGAGATGCTGGTGTCCCGGTCGACCGACGGCGGGCGCAGCTGGGGCGCACCGGTCAGTCTGCAGCGCGACCAGGCACAGGCCTTCAACGACAAGAACAGCCTCACCGCCGACCCCACAGACCCGCGCTGGGTGTACGCCGTGTGGGACCGGCTCGACCCGGCCGGCAACGGCCCCACGCTGCTGGCGCGCAGCGCCGACGCCGGCCTGAGCTGGCAGCCTGCCCGGGTGATCTACACGCCGGTGGCGCCGGGCGGGGTCAGCCAGACGATTGGCAACCGCATCGTGGTGATCACCGCCGGCGCCGAGCGCGGCGTGCTGCTGAATGCCTTCACCCAGATCGACACCGTGGCCGGCCAGTCGAGCGCGCGCGTGCGGGTGCAGAGGTCCACCGACCAGGGCAGCACCTGGGACGCGCCCATCACCGTGGCCGACCTGCGCTCGGTCGGTACGAGAGACCCGGTCACTGCCAGGGCGGTGCGCGATGGCGCCCTGCTGCCCAGCATCGCCAGCAGCGCCAATGGCATGCTCTGGCTGGCCTGGCAGGACGCGCGTTTTTCGGGCGGGCTGCGCGACGCCATCGCGGTGTCACGCTCCAGCGACGGCGGGCGCAGCTGGAGCACGCCCCTGGCGGTCAACCGCGACCCCGCAGTGGCCGCCTTCACGCCCGCGCTGCGCACCCTGGACGATGGCCGCGTCGGGCTGATGCACTTCGATCTGCGCAGCAATACCGCCGATGCCGGCAGCCTGCTGGCCGACCTGTGGCTGCTGACCAGCCGGGATGGCCTGGTCTGGACCGAAACGGCGCTGACACGCGGCTTCGACCTGGCCTGGGCGCCCACGGTGACCGGCGGCTATTTCGTCGGCGATTACCACGGCCTGGTGTCGGCCGGCAACACCTGGCTGCCGCTGGTGGTGTTGCCGGGCCGCTCGGCATCGAATCGCAGCGATGTCCATGCGATGCGCCTGGACGCCGCTGCCGCCGGGCCACAGGCGGGGGCCGCGGTGTTTGCCGCCCGCGCCGAGGCCGCGCAGGCGCAAGCCGGCGCCGACCGCAGCGGGATGCAGGCCCGCAGCGCAGCGATCGCCCGCGCGATGGAGGCGCGCCTGCCGGGCTGGGCCGCGCGGGTGGGCCAGACCGCGCCCGGCGAGGCCGCGCAGCCGGGGCGCTAGGCGCGCGGGCAGCCGCAAGCCGGGTCCGGGCTGCGGCGAGCCGGCTTCAAGTCAGGGGGGGCTGCCTGGCCGGTGCTTGCGCCGCCCCTTTGTGCGGCCTAAGCTGCGCTGGCCGGATAAAGCGGCGGCGTCGCCCGTCCCTGGCGATGGGCCCGCCGCACGACAAAGGAGTCAAACATGCCCAAGACCCCGGACCTGCGTGTGCGGCGCTCAGTGCACGCGCTGCAGAGCGAATACGACAAGGGCAACAAGCTGGCGCTGGAGAACCTGGTGCGCGCCTGGCGCGGCATACAGGCCCTGCCGCCCGAGAACAAGCGCTCGTTCTTCGCACTGGGGGGCTTCCACGGCGAACCCTTCCAGTACCGGCCGGCGGTGGACGCGCTGTTGCCCACCGACACCTACACCTACTGGGGTGGCTGGTGCAACCACGGCAATGTGCTGTTCCCCACCTGGCACCGGGTCTACCTGCTCAAGCTCGAAGACGCGCTGCGCAGCATCGTGCCCGATGTTGCGCTGCCGTTCTGGGACGAAACCAGCCCCGAAACGCTGCGCGGTGGCATCCCTGCCGTCCTGACCCAGCCCACTTTCGAGCTCGATGGCCAGACCATCCCCAACCCCTTGCGCAGCTTCAAGCTGCCGCAGGCCCTGAACGACGATCTGGCGGGCGACGACAAGGCCTATGCCAAGCCCGCTGGCTACGAAACGGTGCGCTACCCCTTGTCCGGCCTGGTGGGCACGCCGGCTGCGGTGGCTGCCAGCGCTGCCCACAATGCCCAGTTCCCGAATGCGGTGGAGAACGACGCCCTGCTCAACCAGAATGTCAGGGCTTGGCTGAAGGGAAGCAAGCCGACCTCGAAAAACCCCGACCCGGATACCCACGGGGTGGCCGCGCTGTTCCAGCAATGCCTGGATGCGCCCAATTACACGGTGTTCTCGAACAAGACCTCATCGTCGGACTGGAACGTCGACCATCCGGGCGTGGTCGTGGCGCTGGAAGAGCCCCACAACGACATCCATCTGGCGGTGGGCGGTTTCGACCTGCCCGGTGAAGGTGAGTCGGGCCAGCTGGCCGGCGCCAACGGTGACATGGGCGAGAACAACACCGCCGGCCTCGATCCGATCTTCTATTTCCATCACTGCAATGTCGACCGGATGTTCTGGCTCTGGCAAAAGCGCCATGGCTTCAAGGACGCACTGACCGTGATCCCGAATTACCCCGGCACCAGTTCCAGCGATTCGCAGGGCCCCACGCCCGGGGTGGCGCCGGGCACGCCGCTGGACATGGCTTCGCCGCTGCTGCCCTTCATGAAGGACATTTTCGGCAACCCCTTCACGTCGCTGGACTGCGTCAATATCGAGACCCAGCTGGGCTACAGCTATGGGCCGGGTTCTCTGGACAAGACGCCGGTGCTGGACTTGCCGGGCGGCATCGCCACCGCCAAGAAGCTGACGGTGCGCGGCATCGACCGGGCCTTGTTCGAAGGCTCTTTTGTGGTGCGGGCCACCGCCATCGTCAAGGACGCTCAGGGCAAGGCCCGCAAGGTGGCGCTGGGCAGCCAGTCGGTGCTGAGCCGGCGCAATGTGGTGGCCTGTGCCAACTGCATGACGCACCAGGAGGTGATCCTGCATTTTTCGCTGGCGGCGATTCCGGCGGCGCAGCGGGACCAGGCCGAGTTTCAGATCGCGATCCGCCACCGGGGCAGCAGCAGGGCGCGGGCCAGCGTGGCCGCGCCAGGTCCGGCGCCGCTGCCCGCCAAGTTGAAGTTCAGCATCGAGGTGGTCGCCTGAGGGCCGAGCGTTTTTCGGGCAGGCTCGCTCAGCGGGCCTGAACCCATCCGGTCGTTAACGCAGGTGCTTGCCGGCGCCAACGCTGCTGGCGCCGGCGGCCCTTTGCCGCTCAGCCCGGCGCCAGGTAGCGCGCCGCCAGCAGATCGAGTGCGGCGGCGTCCAGGCCCAGGTCGTGGCGCAGGAAGGCCGCCAGACCGCCGGGACGGGTGTCGATGCTGGCCAGCGCGGCGGCCAGAAAGTCTTCTTCAACCCGCCACAGCACGGCCAGTACCTCGGGGGGTGTGTCCGACTGCAACGGCAGCGGGCGCCGGTAATGCCGGTTGGTCAGCAGGTAGTCCTGCAGCACCACCGGGCGCGGCACCCCCAGGGCCAGCAGGATCAGCGCGGCGGCCACGCCGGTACGGTCTTTGCCGGCGGTGCAATGCAGCACCAGGGGCCGGTCGTCCTGCAACAGCAGCGCAAACAACTCGGCGTAACGCGGCGCCTGTGTGGTGACGAGGGCGCGGTACAGGTCTTGCATCAGGG
>JAYUQJ010000129.1:0-4643 GCA_043756825.1 Betaproteobacteria bacterium
TCGCCATGCCACTGGGCATGGCTGCGGTTTGCGCCTAGCCACAGCGGCAAATCCATCGGTTTTCTTAAGTCGCTCACAGCATCGAACACTGCACTAGGTCGATCAGGTCGCGGCTGAGCACTGCGTCGTCACGCCACCGGTGGCAATGGGCCAGCAGTTTGCTGGCGGCCATGTCCAGTGGCGCCAGCGCGGCCACGCCGCACAGGCGGTCGTCGGCGCCCGGCGCTTCATTCGCGTCGCGGGCTTGCAGCACGATCTCGAACTTGATGTCGATGTCGTCCACCCGCAGCAGGGTGCGGATGCCGTATTGGTCGGCGCGCATCTCGCGCACCTGGGTCAGTGTCAGTGCATGGCCTGGGTTTGCAGTCGCAGTGGCGGCCGTTTTCTCAATCGCTCGCATGCCATCGGGCCCTGTCAGCCGCTGGCGCAAGTGGCGGTAGCCGGCAACGCTGGACACCAGAAAGCTGATGTCGGCCGATTCGCGGTATTCACCGTAGCGCAGCGCCATGGCGTTGCCGCCACCAAACAGGCAGGCGTCGGCCGCCAGCAGCGTGGCATCCAGCGCCCCCAGGTTGGGGGCGATGCGGCGATGGTGTTCACGTTCAAACAAGCAGTCGCGCGCGCCGACATTCATATTCTTACTTCGGTTCTTTTTTGAGGCCTGAGCCGGTTGGTCCAAATGGATCTTCGAAAGCGAGCTGAATCGCCTCAAAAGTCTCTGTTGCCATCTCGCGCAGACCGCGAGCCACTTTGGCATTGCCTTGCGCAAGTGCAATGAACTCAGGACCTTCGATGATCTTCTTCAGCCGATCAAAGTGTTTGGGCAGCATGAAGGCTGTTGCTCGTTCAGCGTCAAGCTTTATCTCGCTGCCGAGAATGAGAATTCGAATCACGTCCTTCGCATCCTTGCGGCCATGCGCTGAAGCGTGACGCACAACGGCCGCTTCCAGTTTCAGGACCAAGAGTTCCTCGAGTGCTGCAACCTTGACGCCTGCGTATTCGACAGCGTTCGCAGCAACCATGTCATACGGGACCGGGAGGTCGGACTGTCGCTCCGCGTAAACATCGAAGGAGAAGCCGCCTTTTTGAAACTCTTGCTTGCCGGGCCTCTTGTTGGTGGTCAACTCTTCGATGCTTCGCAGATCTCCCAAGTTGGACAACGAAATGTAGAGGTCCGCATCTCGCGTTGTCTCTGCAAATTGCCTTGTTCGCTCATGGTTGATGGCATGAAGATAGACGGCAATGCCGCCGATGTACACCAGGTCCTCATAGAGTTGCCCTACCTCCAGCACGAGCGCAAGCAGGTCCGAAAAGCTCGTTTCATCCGCATCCATGGCGCTCTCCAGTTAATTACGTTACAATAACGTTATTATGGCATTGCCCTTGCGATTTCCACACGTCAAGTACGTGCCTCAGTTGCCACGCAACTCAGCGATCCGTTTGGATGAGCTGTGCGCGCGTGCTCAGGCGCGGTGCGAGGCTGTTGGCGCATGGACCAAGAGACCAGTAATCGTGCTGGACGCAGCCTCGGATGAGCCGTGGATTCGTGCTGAGCCGGGTGACTGGGGCGCTGTCGAAGTGGGCGTCCCACCGCTTGTGAGCGAAGTGCGCCGCGCCCGCTGGGCACTTGGCGCGCTTGCATTCAGTGCGTTGTTCGATCAAGTGGCCCGAGCCAGTGTGGCGGGACAAGATTGGGCTCGCATCGAAAAACCACGCGGCCCCGCCCCTAGCGCGCGACGACCGCTCAGCCTTGCAGAGCGTCAGAGACTCTTTCGTGTGCGGGCATTGCCTTGACCGCGGAGTACCAGCGACTCAAAACAGTGTTTGAGACCGAAATGCAGGCTCGGATCAGCCCTTCCAGAGTCGAATTGCTGATGCCGGGCGCCCGCGCCTGGCCGGGGTTCCGCTGTGCTGGCTGGCCTGCCGGCCGCAGATGCGCGGCCAGACCAGTCGCGCCAGTGCGCTGCAGATCATGAGTGGGGCCGTGTGCTTCACCGGGACACGTGTTCCCGTCAAGAACTGTCGCCGAACCTGATGCTGTACATCGCGACAATTGTGCTTGCGGTTCGGCGATCTCGAGCCGTTCATCGGGCCGAACGGCAGGGATCATGCCCGCGCATCGCGCCAAAACTCATCTGCCCGGCCCGCAACAGGCTGGGCTACACGTCACCTGTGCCAGCTGCTGGGGATAGGCGGCCGGCCGGCACAGGCAACGCTCATCACTGCTTGGCGCCTTCTACCAGCCGCCGGCCCAGCGACACCACATAAGGTGCAGCGCGGGCGGCCAACATCGGGTCAGCCGACGGCTCGACCCCCTTGGGCAGGTTCATCGGGTTGTAGTTGACCGCCACGCACGGGCCCGTGGCGTTGGCGGAAACCGATTTGACGACCAGGCGGCCCAGCGTGACCTTCTTGCGGTCGTCGGGCAGGGGTGTCACTGCGCTGTCGATCTTGTCGCCGGCTTGCGCCAATTGCAGATTGAAGTCGAAAGCGACACCACCGGCTGCCACGCGCTGGCGAATGTCATCGAACAAGAAATCGGTGCCCTTGGCCTTGGCCTCATCGTCCGTCAGGACCTGGGTGCCACCAACCGGCTCGAAAACCCACTTGCCGAACTGCTTCTTGCCGGCCGCATCCACAAACGCGAAGGCATGCACCCCCCAGTAGTTGACCTTGCTGAAACTGGCGGGCACCGGCTGGCTGGCAAAGTACTTGGCCTGCATCAGCACGTCGGGGTTGGCGTCGGCAAAGGCTTTGACTTTGTCGGGATTGGGTTTCTTGGTCTCGGGGTCCGGCACCAGGGATTCAAGCCGGCCCAACATCTGTTCGGGCGTGGCGGCGCCAAAGATCGGCGCCGAGATGTTGCCCATCTGCCAGCGCTCACCATTGGGCAGGTCAAATTCAAGCGCCATATTGCGCTGGCTGCGGGCGTTGTCCGGCGCCTTGGGGTTGCCACCGCCCATCGAGAACCGAACCGTCACAGGCACGGGCTTGCCGCTGAATGCAGACGAGACCGACAGGGCCCGACCGTCGGCACTGCCGACGAATTCGCCTGTGGCGCAGACGCCCTTGGCACCGGATCGGCGGAAGCCGTCGAACTTGCCGCCGGCTGCCTCGAAGGCATTGACCATGCGGCTGGGATCGACTTGCGCGGTTGCTGGCTGCAGCCACAGGGCTGCGGCGGCAGCCAGGACGGACAAAGCGGGGTTGGCCGTGCGAGAAAGGTATTGCATGAGCGAGGCTCCTGTCAGGGTAGTGGTGAGGGTGGCGGTGGGGGTGGGGGTGGCGGGGATGTGCGACCGGCTGTCAGACCCGGTGCTTCTTGAACCAGTCGCCGGCCAGCTTTTGGGCATAGTGGGCGGCGGCCTTGTCGTAACTGGGGCGGTAGTCGGCGTTGAAACCATGGTCGACGTTCGGGAAGACCACGATCTCGGAGCCGCTGCCACCTTTGTTGATGTGGCCGCGCATCTTGGCGCCGCGGCGCGAGAACCCCGTGTCGGCCTTGCCAGCTGCGGCGGCGGGGTTGTTGAAGTTGATCGGTTCGAGTCCGTAGTGCATCAGGCTCATGAAATTTCCCGGGGTTGTTGAGAGGCTGGTTGAGAAGGCATGGCGTGAAAACGGTGGGGGGCTGGAACACACCTGAGCGGTCGCGTTTCAGCCCTTGACCAACAGCGCTGCTCGCAGCGCCTGGAGATCAGCGGTCAGCGCCTTGCGGTGCTGGGCAGAGCACTGTGTGTTGAGGGCTGCCTGGTTGTGCACGGCATGGGCCTGCTGCTGCAAGGCGCTGCCGGCAGTGGTCAAGGACAGGATCACCGAGCGGTCGTCCTGGCTGCTGCGCTGGCGCAGCACCAGCCCCTTGGCGACCAGCTTTCGCACCAGTGGCACGAGCGTGCCGGCATCCAGCGCAACGGTCTCGGCCAATGCGCCGGCCGTCAGCGATTGGTGCTGCCACAACGCCAACATCACCACGTATTGCGGGTAGGTCAGGCCCAGTGGCGTAAGCAGCGGGCGGTAGGCCTTGCTCATGGCCAGCGACGCTGAATACAGCGCAAAACACAGCTGGTTGACCAGGAACAGCTCAGCAGCGGGGGGGGTCAGCGTCTTGCGGGTTGGCACAGCGAATACTTGCGTCAAAGAAGATGACAAAAATATATCGTATAAAACACATAGCCTGGTTCAGGGTATTCGCTAGGCACGCGCGGCTTTGACGCACTTGCCCGCTGCAGGTCAGACCGCTGGCGGGCGCGCTGCTGCGCTCACCGGGCGCTTGACGTGAGCCTGCCTGCAGGGGGCCTGGGTGCAGCGCCGGACGGCAGGCGTATGGCAGGCGTATGGCAGGCGTATGGCGGGCGTATGGCGGGCGTATGGCAGGCGCCGGCAAAACAGGCCATACCCACGCCCACCCCCACGCCATGGGGTTTTTCTTGCCAGTCCAGCGGGTAGCCCTGCACAGCCTGCGCAGCTTCTCGGCAGTCAGCAGCCCTTGGTCGCGGCCGCAACCGGACAACAGCCAGCAAACTCGTCACCGCCGAGCCGACTTCGTCCACCGTCACCGGCCGCTCGGTGCTTTCGCGCATGGTGATGCAGGGCACGCCCAGCGCGGTGGTTTCCTCCTGCAGGCCCCCGCTGTCGGTCAGCACCAG
>JAYUQJ010000130.1:0-4632 GCA_043756825.1 Betaproteobacteria bacterium
TGCTGCACGCTACCGGGGGTGTGGCACGCTCTTGATGCCTGCAATCTACCGCGTGGCCTGCCGGGGCCGGGACGGTGCTTCGTCAAAGCAGGCGACCCCGGCCCCGCGGATGGCCTGCGTGATCTTTTCTTGCGCCAATCACCCTCATCGCGCCAGTTTGAGCACCTGTGCCTGCGGCGTGAGCACGGCTTTGGCCTGGCCCTGGGGCCCGGCCAGCTGCACCTCGATGCGGCGGATCCGCGCAAAGGCGCCGAACAGGGCCACCGTCAAGGTCTTGAGCTGGGCCGGCTGCGCACAGCGGAAGTCATAGCGGGCTGCCAGGTCGGCGTGTTCGCCGGCCGGCGCGGCCGGGCCCGGGCCCAGCGCCGGTGCGTCCAGGGTGGCCTGGGCCAGGCTGCAGCCCGCAGCCGCGTCGGCCTGGAACCACAGCCCGCCCTGGCGCAGGCGGGCCAGCAGATCGGCGGCGGCGCGGCGCTCGGCATCGTTGCGGGGCGCCCGCTCGAAGCCCAGCAGGTTGTCCAGCGGCGCGTCCAGGGCGATGGCCATCTGGGCACCGTCAACCGCCACCTGCAGCCGCACCACGCCATGCTGGTGGGCCTGCGGCCAGGCCAGGGCCGGCCACAGCGCCAGCGCGGCCAGCGCGGCCAGCCCGGCGCGCATGCGGCCCGGCAGCCGCATCAGGCGCCCGTGAACCGCGCCGACCGCTTCTCGCGGAAGGCCGCCACGCCTTCGTTGAAGTCCGTGGTCTGGCCGGCCACGATCTGCAGCCGGGCCTCCTGGTCGAGCTGCTGCTCGTAGCTGTTGCGGGTGGATTCCCAGTACGCCCGACGGATCAGCGCCAGCGAGCGCGGCCCGTTGGCCAGCTGGCGGGCGATGCCCAGCGCGCCGTCCATCAGCGCCGCGTGGTCGTCGTAGAGGCGGTTGACCAGGCCCCAGTCGAGGGCTTTGTCGGCCGGCAGTTTCTCGGCCAGCAGGCTGAGCTCCATCGCCCGGCCCCAGCCGATCAGGCGCGGCAGCAAGAAGGTGGCGCCGCCGTCGGGCACCAGGCCGATGCGGGCAAAGGCCTGCAGGAAATAGGCACTCCGCGACGCGCAGACCATGTCGGCCATGATGGCCAGGCTCATGCCCACGCCGGCCGCCGCGCCGTTGACGGCCGACACGATGGGCATGTCCAGGTCGCGCAGCGCCAGCAGCAGTGGGTGGTAGCCGGCGCGCAGGGTGCTGCCGGCGCTGCCCGACAGATCCCGGTCGGGGTCGGTGAGGTTGGCGCCGGTGCAGAAGGCCTTGCCCGCGCCAGTGATCAGCAGGCAGCGGCCGCCGCGCGCCGGGTCGGCCACTTCAGCCACCGCGCGCTGCAACTCGCCCAACATCTGGGCTCCGATGGCATTCATCACCTCAGGGTGATTGAGGGTGAGCACGGCCACCGGGCCGTCGAAGGTCAGGGACAGGCGCTGGTAACTCATGGCGGCGGATGCAGGGCGTTGGCGAAGCCTGCATCTTGGCGCTTGCAGCCGGGCCCGCCCTGTCACCCTGGCGCCATGGCCGGACGCTGCCCGGCCGGCAGGGCCGCTGCGCCGTCATAGCGGCGCAGACCCGGCAGATCGAGCACGGTCACGCCGCCGAACTCGATGCGCAGCAGGCCGGCGCGCTCCAGTTGGTGCAGGGCCTGGTGGGCGCGCTGGCGTGACACTGCGGCCAGCAGGCCGATCTCGTCCTGGCTGAGTTGCACCGTGCGCGTGGCATGCGGGTAGAGCGCGGGGTCGAACAGGCTGGCCAGGCAGCGCGTGGACAAGCGCCCGTCAGGCTGCGACACCGACATCTTGACCAGGCCGTCGATCACGCCGACCCAGCAGTCGGCCGGATCGCCGCAACGCATCGCGTGGCCGCCGGCGGGCAGCCGGCGCTCGCGACTGGCGCGCAGCACCGGGTTCAACAGCTCGGGCGCCAGCGCGGCGGCCCAGGCGCTGCGACGCAGGAGCTGCTTCAGGCTGGGGGCGGAGGATGTGGCGTGCATGGCGCGCTTTACGTGCAGCATGCGCTAACGGATGCAGGCAGCGGCTGGCGTCAGGGATGTCGTTGCAACGACAACCTTGGCCACCGAGCCTGGGCACGATGGGCCCACCCCGTACCAGCCAGGAGACCTGCATGCACCCGATCTTGAGCGACCTTGACAAGGACAGACCGGCCCAGCCCGGCGCTGATGTTCAACCAGCTCACCGGCGGGTCGGCCAATGCGCGCGTGTTCGACGCCGCACTGCCGCTGATGGCCGCAACGCTGAAGGCAGGCTGATCGCGGCCGCGGCGCAGCAGTGGGGCGTGGGCACGGCCAGCCTGTCGGCCAGCGGCGGCGTCGTGCTGGCCCCTGACGGGCGTACCGCCTCCTATGCCTCGCTCTCACCGCGTCGGCGGCCTTGCTGCCAGTGCCCGCCGGCGTGCTGCCCAAGGCCGCGTCGGCCTGGGGCGTGGTGGGCCGGCGCCAGGCCCGGCTGGACGCGCACGACATCGTCACCGGCCAAAAGAAGTTCACCCTGGACCAGGCGGTGCCCGGCGCGATGCCGACGATGGTGCGCCGCCCGCCCACCATCCTGGGCATGGTGGTGTCGGTCAACAACTTGGCGGCTGTGCAGGCCATGCCGGGCGTGATCGGCGTGGTGGTGCTGCCGGCCGGCGGCAACATCGTGCCCACGCCGCCGAGGGTGGCGGTGATGGCCGAGACCTTCGGCCAGGCCTGGAACGCGGTGAATGCGCTGGAGGTCAGCTGGGGTGCCGGCACCATCGACCAGCACTCCAACGCCACCATCACCGCCCAGCTCAAGGCCTCGATCCTGCCGTTTGCACTGCCGCCGCTGGGCGCGCTGACGGTGGAGGGCGAGTTCGAGATGGCGCCGGCCTCGCATGCCGCGCTGGAAGTGGACTGCGCCATTGCCGACGTGCGCCGCAATGCCGCCGGCGCCATCGCCAGCGCCGAGATCTGGGCCGGCTTGCAGAGCCCCATCATCACCCAGCAGGACATGGCGCAGACGCTGGGCCTGCCGCTGGATCAGGTCAAGGTGCACGTGGTCTCGTCGGGCGGCTCCTTCGGCCGGCGCCTGTTCTGGGATCCGGTGCAGCAGGCGGTGCAGGTGAGCAAGCTGCTGGGCCGGCCCTGCGAGCTGATGTACCACCGCGCCGACGACATGCGCCATGGCCGCATGCGCCCGCCCCAGTACCACAAGGTGCGTGCCACGCGGCTGCTGGGCCAGGTGGTGAGCTACCAGCACCGCATCGCCAGCCCGCGTCTGGACACACGCCACGGCTTCGGCGAACTGCTCACCGCCGCCGCCACGTCGGCGCCGGCCAGCGTGCAGCAGTCGCTGGGCAATCTGGCGGTGGAGGAGGCCCTGTTCAAGACCATGGTGGCCTCGCCCTACAACTTCGGCGTGCACAGCAAGGCGCTGTTGCCGGCGCCGATCATCATGAACACCGGCTCCTACCGCTCGGTGCACATCCAGCCCACGCGTTGCGTGGAGGAGATCATGGCCGACGAGATGGCGCGCGCGCTGGGCCAGGACCCGCTGGCCTTCCGCCTGGCCTGCCTGCGCCAGCCGCGGGCGCGGGCGGTGCTGCAGGCCGTGGCGTCAGCGGCGGGCTGGGGCAAGGCCATGCCGGCGGGCTTCGGCCAGGGCATCGCGGTGCACCAGGAGACGCGGTCCTACACCGCCTGTTGCGTGGGGATCGATGCGCGCGACCAGATCGCCGGCACCGGCCCGGCGCGCGTGACGCGGGCCACCATCGCCATCGACCTGGGCAAGCCGATCAACCCCTGCGGCATCGAGGCCCAGTTGCAGGGCGCGCCGGCCGAGTCGATCTCGCTGATCCTGATGTCCGGACTGCACATAGAGCGTGGCCTGCCTCTGGAGGGCAGCTACTCGCAGTACCACTTCGGCCGCAACCGGCACTACCCCACGGACGTGCGCATCATCATCCTGCCCGCCAACGGCGAGGCCACCGGCGGCCTGGGCGAGGTGGGCCTGTCGGCCAGCAGTGGCGCCATCGCCAATGCCTGGGCGCGGGCCACGGGCTCAAAGCCGCGCCGCTTCCCGCTGTTCTTCCCGGTGGACTTCACGCCCTTCCCGCCGGGCAAGCTGCCCAACCCCGTCTTCAACCCCATCCCCCGCTGAGGAGCGCTGCCATGCCCGTCCAGAACTTCACCGTCAACGGCAAGTCGGTCAGTGTCGAAGCGCCCGATGACCTGGCACTGCTGTGGGTACTGCGCGACAAGCTCGGCATCACCGGGCCGAAGTATGGCTGCGGCATCAATGTCTGCAAGGCCTGCACCTGCCACATCAACGGCAAGGCGGCCACGGTCTGCTCGATCCGGGTGGCCGACGTGCGCGGCCAGCGCGTGACCACCATCGAGGGCCTGGCCACCGGCAACACCCTGCACCCGGTGCAGCAGGCCTGGCTGAACCGCGACGTGGCCCAATGCGGCTTCTGCCAGCCCGGCCAGATCATGGCTGCGGTAGACCTGCTGCGCCGCACCCGCAACCCCAGCGATGCCGACATCGATGCGATCGAGAACGTCTGTCGCTGCGGCACCTACGGCCGCATCCGCGAGGCCATCAAGGCGGCGGCAGCGATGCTGCCCTAGGC
>JAYUQJ010000131.1:0-4630 GCA_043756825.1 Betaproteobacteria bacterium
ATGGGGCAAAAAGCCGGCGTTCTCGGAGAGCGGCGAAGCCAAAAATGGACCGCTGCGGCCAAACTGCAGCCGACGTTCCCCAAGTCCGACAGGCTCCTAGACCTCAATCACCCGGCCCGGGTTGAGCAGGCCCTGCGGGTCCAGGGCGCGCTTGATGGCCTGCATCAGGCCCAGGGCCACCGGTGATTTGCGTTCGGCCATCTCGCCCAGCTTGAGCGTACCCACCCCATGCTCGGCCGAGAACGACCCGCCGCCGGCCTGGACCGCGTCATAGACCAGGCGGTTGATGGCCGCCTCGTGGTCGGCCAGGAAGGCGCGCACATCACCTCCGGTGGGTGCCTGCACATTGAAGTGCAGATTGCCGTCACCCAGGTGGCCGAAGTTGACCAGTCGCATGCCAGGAAATCGGGCCAGCAGGGCGGCTTCAGTGTCGCGGCAAAAAGCCGGGATGACCGACACCGGCAGGGCGATGTCATGCTTCACGTTCAGCCCCTCTTCGCTCTGCGCCAGCGGGATCGATTCACGCAGATGCCACAGCGCGGCCGACTGCGCCAGGCTTTCGGCCAGTGCGGCATCGCCGATCAGGCCCTGGTCCAGCGCGGCCTGCAGCAGGGCCTCGAAACGCGACCGCGCGGCGGCCGCGTCATCGCTGGCAGCGTGTTCGATCAACACCGTCCAGGGGGCTGCCGCCAGGGGCTGGGGCAGCTGCGGAAAATGCTTGCCGACCAGGCCCAGGGAAAATTGGTTCATCACCTCGAAACCGGTCAAGCCCGCGCCCAGCCGCGCCTGGGCCAGGCCCAGCAGCGCGACGCAATCATCCAGGGTCAGGCAGGTGGCCAGCGCCGTGACCTGGGCCAGCGGCTGCGGAAACAGCTTGAGGGTGGCCGCAGTGATGATGCCCAGCGTGCCTTCGCTGCCGATGAACAGGTCGCGCAGGTCATAGCCGGTGTTGTCCTTGCGCAGACCACTCAAGCCCGGCCAGATCTCGCCCCCGGCCGTAACCACTTCCAGGCCCAGGCACAGTTCGCGCGCATTGCCATATCGCAGCACCGCCGTGCCGCCCGCATTGGTGGACAAGTTGCCGCCGATGGTGCAACTGCCTTCGGCTGCCAGGCTGAGCGGAAACAGGAAACCGGCCTGGGCAGCGGCAGCCTGTACTGCCTGCAGCACACAGCCGGCCTCGACGGTCATCGTCAGGTTGGCCGGGTCGATCCGGCGCACCCGGTTGAGCCGGGCCAGGCTCAGCAGCACCTGGCGTCCCGATGCGTCCGGCACCCCGCCCCCCACCAGGCCGGTGTTGCCGCCCTGCGGCACCACCGAGGTGCCATGTTCGGCGCACAGTTTCAGCACCTGGGCCACTTCATACGGCGTGCCTGGCCGCACCACCGCCAGCGCCTTGCCGCGCCAGCGCTTGCGCCAGTCCTGCTCCCAGGCGCCCAGGTCGCCATCGCTCAGCACCTGGGTCGGGCCCAGGGCGGCCCGCAATGCGGCGAGCAAATCGGGCAGGGGCATGTCGGTCAGGGCTGGCTGGCCAGTTCTGGGTGGGGCGGGCTGGCCACCGCCGCCGGATGCTTGAGGCGCCACCGCACGTTGGCGGCGCAGGCCGCGAACAGCAGGATGCACAGCGCGACCTGGGCCCAGGCCAGCGCCACGCCCAGGCCGGCCTGCGCACCCGGCGGCAGGCCGGTGGCCCGCACGATGCCTTCGATGAAGTACAGCCACACCAGCAGGCTGACCCAGCGGTAGGTGTAGAGCCGGTGCTTGAGCAGGCCGGCGAGCGGGATCACCAGCGGCAGCACCTTGAAGGCGAGCCAGCGCGCGCCGGTGGGGGCGAGCCAGAGCTCCCAGGCCAGGCCCAGCAGGATCAGGCCCAGCAGCGCGCCCACGGCCAGGACCCGGGTTGCCTGCACAAAAACATGGGGAGCGGTGTCAGCGGGGCCGGCGCCTGATGCACGACCAGGCCTCGGCGCAGATGCGGGGGGCGGGAGGGATGTCACGGCTGGCATCATAGACGCATGCTTTCAGCCGCAAAATTGAGCCGACGAGGCCGCCTTGGCGTGGGCAGGGCATTGCAGGCGCTGCGCGATTGGCCCTGGTTCGACACCCTGCGTACCCTGCGGCTGCGCTTCCGCGAGGACCATCTGGCGCTCACCGCCAGCAGCCTGACCTTCACCACGCTGATCTGCATGGTGCCGCTGGCCACGGTGATGCTGGCGCTGTTCACCGCCTTCCCGATATTCGCCCGCTTCCAGGCCGCGTTGCAGCAGTATTTTCTGCAGGCCCTGGTGCCCGACAGCATCGCCAAACCGGTGCTGACCGGATTGACCCAGTTCGCCGGCAAGGCCAGCAAGCTGGGCAGTGTCGGCCTGGTCGTTCTGGGCCTGACGGCGCTGGCCCTGATGTTCACCATCGACCGCACGCTCAACGGCATCTGGCGGGTGCCCAAGCCGCGGCCGCTGGCGCAGCGGGTGCTGGTGTACTGGGCCGCGCTCACCTTGGCACCGCTGGTGCTGGGTGCCAGCCTGTCGCTCACACCCTATGCGCTGCCGGCATCGCGTGGACTGGTCAACGAGTTGCCCGGACCGCTGGGCCTGCTGCTGGGCCTGCTGCAGTTCGGCCTGCTCGCGGCCGGGGTGGCCAGTCTTTTTCGCTATGTGCCCAACACCCATGTGCGGTGGGCGCATGCCTGGGCGGGGGGCGCCTTCGTGGCCCTGGGCTTCGAGCTGGCCAAGCGCGGCTTGGCCTGGTATGTGAATTTCGTGCCCACTTATTCAGTGGTCTATGGCGCCTTTGCCACGCTGCCAATCCTGCTGCTGTGGATCTACCTGGGCTGGGTGATTGTGTTGCTGGGGGCGGTGATTGCCGCCTATGCGCCCAGCCTGGCGCTGCGCGTGGTGCGCCTGCCCGACCGGCCGGGCGAGCGTTTTGCACTGGCCCTGGCCCTGCTCAAGGCCTTGAATGCATCGCGCAGCACCGGCCAGCCCGGCCTGAGCGTCGACGCCCTGGCCGGCGCCCTGCGGGTGGACCCCCTGCAGGTGCAGCCGGTGCTCGAGACCCTGTTGGACCTGGGCTGGTGCGGCCGCCTTGATGAAGCCGGTGCGCAGCGCCATGTCTTGTTGATCGACCCCTTGCACACCCCCGCGCAGCCGCTGGTCGACCGCCTGCTGCTGCGCGACCAGTGGGCCTCACGCGCCTTCCGGCTGCGCGCAGGCCTGGCCACGATGACCGTGGCCGAATTGGTGGGCTGACCGGCGCGCCGCCCCGACAGCCGGCCCGGGGGCGGCAGGGCACGCTGCAGTGCCGGCCGGCGATAATCGCCAACCTGTGAACCTGCCTGCGCCCCCGGCGCGGCCACCCCGGCCCGACCGCTTGCCCGCGCAACACCGGCGCGATCGGCCGCCCCGTGTGGCCACGCCCATCCCCCCGATCAGCTACCCCGAATCCTTGCCGGTCTCGGCCCGGCGCGAGGAGATTGCGCGCGCCCTGGTCGCGCACCAAGTGGTGATCGTCTGCGGCGAGACCGGCTCGGGCAAGACCACCCAGTTGCCCAAGATCGCGCTGCAACTGGGCCGCGGCCTGGGCAACTGGGAGCAGGGCGGCCGCGGCCTGATCGGTCACACCCAGCCGCGCCGCCTGGCCGCCACCAGCGTGGCCAAACGCATTGCCGATGAGTTGAACTCACCGCTGGGCGAGGTGGTGGGCTACAAAGTGCGCTTCCAGGACCGGCTGCAGCCCGGCGCCAGCGTCAAGCTGATGACCGACGGCATCTTGCTGGCCGAGACGCAGGGCGACCCGGACCTGCGCCAGTACGACACCCTGATCATCGACGAGGCGCATGAGCGCAGCCTGAACATCGACTTTCTGCTGGGCTATCTGCGCCAATTGCTGCCGCGCCGGCCCGACTTGAAGGTGGTGGTCACCTCGGCCACCATCGACGCTGATCGGTTCGCCAAGCACTTCGAGTCCGCACTGGGCCCGGCGCCGGTGATCCAGGTCTCGGGCCGGCTGTTTCCAGTGGAGCAACGCTGGCGGCCGTTTGAGGAGAAGCGCGAGTACGGCCTGGACGAAGCGATTGCCGATGCGGTGGACGAACTGTGGCAGGGCGCCAACAGCGGCGACATCCTCGTCTTCCTGCCCGGCGAGCGCGAGATACGCGACGCTGCCGACCACTTGCGCAAGCACCTGGCCAAGCAGCAGAAAAGCCACCACGGCGGCGGCCCGCAGCCACAGATCCTGCCGCTGTTCGCCCGCCTGTCGCAGGCCGAGCAGGAGGCGGTGTTCGACCCGGGCAATGGCCGGCGCATCGTGCTGGCCACGAATGTGGCCGAGACCTCGCTCACCGTGCCCGGTATCCGCTATGTGATCGACAGCGGGCTGGCCCGGGTCAAGCGCTACAGCTACCGCACCAAGGTCGAGCAGCTGCAGGTCGAGCCGATCAGCCAGGCGGCGGCCAACCAGCGCGCCGGGCGCTGTGGCCGGGTGGCCAACGGCATCTGCATCCGGCTCTACGACGAGAAGGATTTCGCCGGCCGGCCGCGCTTCACCGACCCCGAAATCTTGCGCAGTTCGCTGGCTGGCGTGATCTTGCGCATGAAGGCGCTGCGCCTGGGCACGGTGGAGGCCTTCCCCT
>JAYUQJ010000132.1:0-4623 GCA_043756825.1 Betaproteobacteria bacterium
CGCGATCCTGTCCGGCCCGGCCGGCGGCATCGTCGGCATGGTGCGCACCGCGCGCGCCGCCGGCCACCACCGGGTGATCGGCTTCGACATGGGCGGCACCAGCACCGATGTGTCGCACTTTGCCGCGGGTGCTGCCGAGGCCGGCGAGTTCGAGCGCGCCTTCGACACACAGGTCGCCGGGGTGCGCATGCGCGCGCCGATGATGAGCATCCACACCGTGGCCGCCGGCGGTGGGTCGATCATCCACTTCGACGGCGCGCGGCTGCGCGTGGGGCCCGAATCGGCCGGCGCCCGGCCCGGGCCGGCCGCCTACCGGCGCGGCGGCCCGCTGGCGGTGACCGATGCCAACGTGATGCTGGGACGGTTGCAGCCCGATCACTTTCCGGCGGTGTTCGGCCCCGCCGCCGATCAGGCGCTGGACGGCGCAGTGGTGCGCCAGCACTTCAGCGCGCTGGCCGGGCAGATCGCCCAGGCCACCGGCCGCGCCACCACGCCCGAGGCGGTGGCCGCCGGTGCGCTGCAGATCGCGGTGGCCAGCATGGCCAATGCGATCAAGCGCATCTCGGTGGCGCGCGGCCACGATGTCACCGGCTACACCCTGCAATGCTTCGGTGGCGCGGGCGGCCAGCATGCCTGCGCGGTGGCTGACGCGCTGGGCATGCAGACCGTGCTGATCCACCCGCTGGCCGGCGTGCTGTCGGCCTACGGCATGGGCCTGGCCGACCAGACGGCGATGCGCGAGGGCTCGGTCGAGCTGGCGCTGGACCAGGCCGGCCTGGGCGTGGCCCTGCAGCGCCTGGCTACCCTGGGCGACGCGGCCCAGGCCGAGGTGGCGGCCCAGGGCGTGCCCGCCGCGCGCATCCAGCGTGTCCAGCGCCTGATGCTGCGCTACCAGGGCACCGACACCGCACTGGCCGTCGCGCCGGCCGGGCTGGCAGCGATGCGCCAGGCCTTCGAAGCGGCCTACCTGCAGCGCTTCTCCTTCGGCATGCCGGGCCGCAGCCTGGTGATCGAGGCGGTGACGGTGGAGGCCATCGGCGCGATGGACACGCCGGCCGTCGACGCGCCCCTGCCGGCAGCGGTCCGGGCTGGGTCGGTGACACCGGTGCCGCTGGCCGTCGTGCAGATGCACTGCGCGCTGGACGACGGCAGCGCCGACGCCTGGCGCGACGCAGCGCTGTACCAGCGCGAGACCCTGCCCACCGGCGCCCGCATCGCCGGCCCGGCGGTGATCGCCGAGCGCAATGCCACCACGGTGGTCGAGCCCGGCTGGCAGGCGCTGGCCGGCGCGGCCGGCGAGCTGACGCTGCGCCGCAGCCGCCCGCGCCCGGCCGCGGTGGCTGCCGGCAGCGTGGCCGACCCGGTGATGCTGGAGGTCTTCAACCACCTGTTCATGAACATCGCCGAGCAGATGGGCCTGCGGCTGCAGAACACCGCCCACTCGGTCAACATCAAGGAGCGGCTGGATTTCAGCTGCGCGCTGTTCGACGCCCAGGGCCAGCTGATCGCCAATGCGCCGCACATGCCGGTGCACCTGGGCTCGATGAGCGAATCGATCAAGACCGTGATCGAGCGCAACCCGGCCATGCAGCCCGGCGATGTCTATGTGCTGAACGACCCCTACCACGGCGGCACCCACCTGCCCGATGTCACGGTGGTCACGCCGGTCTTTCTGGCGCGCCCGGCCGAGGCCGACGTGCCGGCTGCCATCCGAGCGGGCGAGGTGCTGCCGAGCCCGCAGTTCTACGTGGCCAGCCGCGGCCACCATGCCGACATCGGCGGCATCACGCCGGGCTCGGTGCCGCCGTTCTCGCGCAGCATCGACGAGGAGGGCGTGCTGCTGGACAACTTGCTGCTGGTGCGCGGCGGCGTGTTGCAGGAGGCGTCGCTGCGCCAGCAGCTGGCCGGCGGCCGCTGGCCGGCGCGCAACCCCGACCAGACCCTGGCCGACCTGCGTGCCCAGATCGCCGCCAACGAGAAGGGCCTGCAGGAGCTGCAGGCCCTGGTGGACCGGTGGGGCCTGACCACCGTGGTGGCCTACATGGGCCATGTGCAGGACAACGCCGAAGAATCGGTGCGGCGGGTGATCACCGCGCTGAAGGACGGGCAGTTCACACTGCCGATGGACAACGGCGCGCAGATCCAGGTGCGGGTGGCGGTGGATGCCGCGCGGCGTGCGGCGGTGATCGACTTCACCGGCACCAGCGCCCAGCTGCCCGACAACTTCAATGCGCCCAAGGCGGTGACGATGGCTGCGGTGCTCTACGTTTTCCGCACCCTGGTGGACGACGACATCCCGCTCAACGCCGGTTGCTTGAAGCCCTTGCAGGTGATCGTGCCCGAGGGCTGCATGCTCAACCCGCAGCCACCGGCGGCGGTGGTGGCCGGCAATGTAGAGACCTCGTCGTGCGTCACCAACGCGCTGTTCGGCGCGCTGGGCGTGATGGCGGCCAGCCAGTGCACCATGAACAACTTCACCTTCGGCAACCAACGCCACCAGTACTACGAAACGATCTCGGGCGGCGCGGGCGCGAGTGCGTGGCGCAACGAGCAAGGTGAGGTGACGGGCGGCTTTGACGGCGCCAGCGTGGTGCAAACGCACATGACCAACTCGCGCCTGACCGACCCCGAGGTGCTGGAGTTTCGCTTTCCGGTGCGGCTGGACAGTTATGCCATCCGCCGGGGCTCGGGCGGCGCCGGACGCTGGCATGGCGGTGACGGCGGCGTGCGCCGCGTGCGCTTCCTTGAACCCATGACGGCCTCCATCCTGAGCAATGGCCGTGTACATGGCGCGTTTGGCTTGGCCGGTGGCGAGGCCGGCGCGCCGGGCATCAACCGCATCGAACGCGCTGACGGCCGCATCGAGGCGCTGGCCCACATCGGTTCGGTCGAGATGAGCGTGGGCGATGTGTTCGTCATCGAGACACCGGGCGGCGGCGGTTGGGGGCGATTGGGGGCGGTCACAGACCTGACTTGCCGGCGCCAATAGGTCAATGCTTGCCGTACCGTGGGCCCGGTGCTGCGGGCAACACGGGGCAGCAGGGCTTCGAGTTGACGGTTGTAAGGACATTGGCAAACCGTTCGACAATGCAATCGTCGGGTTCGCAGCCCAGCCGCGGATCGATTCCAACCCATCCATCAAGGAGCCTTCACATGAATCAGCGTCTCGTCATTTCCGCCGCCCTGGCCTCGGTGCTGGCCATGGGCCTGACCACCCAGGTGTCGGCGCAGGAAAAGGGCAAGGAAAAGTGCTATGGCGTGGCCAAGTCCGGTCAAAACGACTGCGCCAACCTGAGCGGCTCGCACACCTGCGCCGGGCAAGCCAAGGCCGACAACGATGTCACCGAATGGAAGTACGTGGCCAAGGGCACCTGCAAGACCCTGAAGGGCGGCATGACCGAGGCCGAAGCCAAGGACAAGAAGTAGGCCACCGGCGGGTTGGTCAAGCCACCCTCTGCGCGCCTGCGGCCAGCATGGAAGGCGACCATCCAGTCGGCATCGGCTGGCGCCAGCCGCACTACCAGGCGCTGTTGACGCAGCGGCCGCCGCTGGCATTCCTGGAGGTTCACTCCGAGAACTTCTTCGGCGCTGGTGGCGCCGCCCTGGCGGTGCTGCAACAGGGCCGCGAGCACTACCCGATCAGCTTGCATGGTGTGGGCCTGGGGCTGGGCTCGGCAATGGGCATCGACGAATCTCATCTGCTGCGACTGGCCGGGCTGGTCGAGCGCATTGAACCGTTGCGGGTCAGCGATCACGCCAGCTTTGCCCGCGTGCCCGCAGCCGCCGGCGGGGCGCAGGCCAGCCTGCATGCCGGAGACCTGTTGCCGGTGGCCTTCACCGACGCCTCGTTGCGCTTGATGGCCGCCAATGTGCAGCGCGTTCAAGAGCGGCTCAAGCGGCCGATCCTGGTGGAAAACCTATCGGCCTATCTGCATTGGGCCGACGACCACCTGGACGAGCCCGAGTTCTTCAATGCGCTGACGCGTTCAACCGGCTGTGGCCTGCTGCTTGACGTCAACAACCTGGTGGTGAATGCGCTCAACGCCGCTGTGCCGGCGCTTTACTTTGCCTGCCAGTACATGGACCGGCTTGATCTGGGCAGCGTCGGCGAGATTCACCTGGCGGGCTATTCCGATCAAAGCGGCCTGGTCATCGACGACCATGGCAGTCGCGTGCGCCCGCTGGTCTGGCAAGCCTATCGCCACGCCATCGCCCGCTTCGGCGCGCTGCCCAGCTTGATCGAGTGGGACACCGGCGTGCCCGCGCTCGAGGTGCTGCTGGACGAAGCTGCACACGCCCGGTCGCACAGCGCCGCGAGTGTGATCCAGCCGTCACAGGCCGCGCTGGCCGCGCCGGCCGAGGCCTTGGCATGACGGCCAGCGCCGATTCAATTGGCCGCGAAGTCTTGCGCCAACAGGGGCTGGTGCGGGCCCTGTGGCGTGGCGCATCAGATAACACGTTAGCGCATTGGTTGCGTGACGACCCTCAGCGGCAGATCCAGGGCCTGGACGCCTATCGTGGCAACGGCCTGGCTCTGGCCGAGCGCGCATTGGCCAGCGCGCACCCGACCTTGGTGGAGCTGCTGGGGCCTGAGTCGTTCGCCGCGCTGGCGCGCACCTTCTG
>JAYUQJ010000133.1:0-13365 GCA_043756825.1 Betaproteobacteria bacterium
TCGCCATGCCACTGGGCATGGCTGCGGTTTGCGCCTAGCCACAGCGGCAAATCCATCGGTTTTCTTAAGTCGCTCACAGCATCGAACACTGCACTAGCAGCGCGGGCGGCACCCAGCTCGGCCCGGCTTGTGCCCGCGCGCCGCATGGGCGTTCGGCTCACACCGCGTCAGCCTTCGGCCACCGGATGCCCGGCCATCAGTTCGAGTGACTTGACCAGCGCCGAGTGGTCCAGCTGGTCCCAGCCCTGGGCCGCGCAGGCCTGCATCAGCTGGGCCGCGCCAGCCGTCTGCGGCAGCGCCACGCCCATGGCCTTGGCGCCCTGCAGCGCCAGGTTCAGGTCCTTCTGGTGCAGGGCGATGCGAAAGCCCGGGTTGAAGCTGCGCTTGATCATGCGCTCGCCGTGCACCTCGAGGATGCGGCTGGCGGCAAAGCCGCCCATCAGCGCCTGGCGCACCTTGGCCGGGTCGGCCCCGGCCTTGCTGGCAAACAGCAGGGCCTCGCCCACTGCGGCGATGTTGAGCGCGACGATGATCTGGTTGGCCACCTTGGTGGTCTGGCCGTCGCCATTGCCGCCCACCCGCGTGATGTTCTTGCCCATCAGCTGAAACAGCGGCAGCAGCGCATCAAACGCCGCCTGCGGCCCGCCCACCATGATGGTCAGGCTGGCAGCCTTGGCGCCAAGCTCGCCGCCGGACACCGGCGCGTCCAGGTAGGCGCAGCCCAGCGCATTGATACGCTGCGCGAACTGCTTGGTCTCGATGGGCGAGATGCTGCTCATGTCGACCACCGTCTTGCCCGGCTGCAATCCTGCGGCCACGCCGGCATCGCCGAACAGCACCGTGGCCACGTCGGGCGTGTCGGGCAGCATCAGGAAAACGATGTCGGCCTGCTGCGCCACGGCGGTGGCGTTTGCGCAGGCCACCGCACCGGCCTGCTGCAAGGCATCGGGCATGGGGCGGCGGCTGTGCACGAACAGGCGGTGGCCAGCAGCCAGCAAGTGGCCGGCCATGGGCGAGCCCATGATGCCGAGGCCGATGAATCCGAGGTTCATGGGAGGGTCTCCGAACGGTGAGGACGTCAGGCACGCATGGCCGACAGGATCTGCTGCGAGCCGGCAGCCAGGATACGGGCATCGGCGCTGACCGTGGCAAAGCTGAAGCCCTTGGCAATGCGGGCGCGCGCCACGTCGGGCCGGCCGTTGTGGATGCCGGCCTTCACGCCATGGGCCTGGGCGCGCGCCAGGATGTGGTCGATGGCCTGGGCCACCTTGGGCTCGACATCGTCGAACTGCGGCTTGCAGCCCAGCGCCAGCGACAGGTCGGACGGGCCGATGTAGACCGCGTCCAGGCCCTCGACCGACAGGATCGCGTCCAGGTTGTCCAGTGCCTGCGCCGTCTCGATCATCGCGAAGCTGACGATGGTGTCGTTGGCCTGCTCCGGGTAGTCGGGCCCGCCGTAGTACAGCGCCCGCACCGGGCCGAAGCTGCGGGTGCCGCGCGGTGCGTAGTGGGTGTAGGCCACCAGTTTCTGCGCCTCTTCGCGGGTGTTGACCATCGGGCAGATGATGGCGTAGGCGCCGGCGTCCAGGCTCTTCATGATGATGCCGGGCTCGAGCCAGGGTACCCGCACCACCGGCACCGTGGGGGTGGTGCTGATGGCCTGCAACATGGTCACCATGGCGGCGTAGTCGACCACCCCGTGCTGCAGGTCGATGGTCAGCGTGTCCCAGCCCTGGTGGGCCATCACCTCGGTGGCAAAGCTGCTGGGGATGGCCAGCCAGCCGTTGACGGCGGCCTTGCCCTCTTGCCAGAGGGTGCGCAGGCGGTTTTCTCTCATCGGGGGCTCCGGTAGGGGTGGCGACGCGGCGCGTCATCGGCATGGGCGAGGGTCAGGTCAACAGGATCAATGTCATCAGTCATCGTACAACAAATCGACCTCAGACCAAGGCCAGAGCGGCCCGGGCTGCAGCCCGGCGGCGCCGCTCGCGGCTGTTGGCCAAGTGGGTGCGCATGGCTGCACGGGCCGCATCCGGGTCTTGCGCGGCGATCGCGTCGAAGATGCTTTCATGCTCCACCTGCACCCGGCGCAGGTAGGCCAGGCGGTCGGCGGCGTCGGCAGCGTGGTCGGCGGCCGGGGCGCCGGCGGCTTCGAGCCGGGCGCGCGGGATCACCGAGCTGCCCAGCGCGGCCATCAACTGCGCAAAGTGCGGGTTCTGGGTGGCGCGGGCGATCTCCAGGTGGAACTGGAAATCCGCCGGCACCGCGCTGTCGCCGGCCTCCACCGCCATATGCATGGCATCCAGCGCGGCCCGCATGCCGGCCAGGTGCTCGGCGCTGCGCCGCTGCGCGGCCAGGCCGGCCGCCTCGGTCTCCACGCCGATACGCAGCTCCAGCAGGGCCACCACGTCGCGCAGCGTGGCTACCTGGGCCGGCCCGATGCGAAAACCGGCTGCGTCGCCAGCGGCCGGGCCCAGGTCCTCGACGAAGCTGCCCACGCCGTGGCGGGTGCGCACCAGGCCCGAGGCCTGCAGCTTGGAGATGGCCTCGCGCACCACCGTGCGGCTGACGCCGAACTCGCGCATGACCGTCGACTCGGTGGGCAGGCGGTCACCGGGGCGCAGACGGCCATCGCGGATGCGCTCGCCCAGGCTGTCGACCAGGGCCAAGGCCAGGTTGCGCGGGCGGCGGGCGCCAGCAGGCCAGGGGCCAGGGGCTTCGGTGGGGTCCATGCGGTCGGGTTGGTTTTGACGATGATTGGGGTTTACCCTTGAGCTTCCGGCTTGACAGAACACCCTTCGCTCAGCGACAGTGAGGTTGTACGACAACTGTTGTTTACTGGCAAGCTCAAGTGAACGATTCACACCTTGCCTGACCCGTGCCGAGAGACCCGATGAGTGCAGACGCCCCCCCGCCCCCTGTCGCTGCCACCCTGCCGTCCATGCGCTGGGGTCGCCTGTTGCTGACCGGCGCCGCCGGCGGGCTGGGTCGCGAGCTGCGCCGGCGCCTCAAACCGCATTGCGACCGGCTGCGCCTGTCCGACATCAGCGACCTGGGCCATGCCGCCGCGGGCGAAGAACTGGTGCCGGCCCGGCTCGAGGATGCCGCCGCCGTGCTGGACCTGCTGGCCGGGGTGGACGCGGTGATCCACCTGGGCGGGGTGTCCACCGAGCGGCCCTGGGCCGAGATCCTGCCGGCCAATATCGTGGGCTGCTACAACCTCTACGAGGCGGCGCGCCGGCAGGGCGTGAAGCGGGTGGTATTCGCCAGCAGCAACCATGTCACCGGCTTCTACCGGCAAGACCAGGTGATCGACGCCGCCGCCCCGGTGCGGCCCGACGGCCTGTACGGGGTGAGCAAGGCCTTTGGCGAGAACCTGTCGCGCTTCTACTTCGACCGCTACGGCATCGAGACGGTGTGCGTGCGCATCGGCTCGAGCTTCCCCGAGCCGCGCGACCGCCGCATGCTGGCCACCTGGCTGAGCTACGACGACCTGGAGCGCCTGGTGCTGGCCTGCCTGACGGCGCCACTGGCCGGCCACACCGTGCTGTTCGGCATGTCCGACAACCACACCACCTGGTGGGACAACCGTCTGGCCGCCCACATCGGCTACCGGCCGCAGGACAGCGCCGAGCCCTTCCGCGCGGCCGCGCAGGCACGCCAGCCCGTGCTGGATACGCAAGACCCGGTGGTGGTCTACCAGGGCGGCGGCTTTGTGCGCGCCGGCCCATTCCCCGCCTAGACGGTTGCGCCAAGCCGCCGCACCGATGCCCCTCTGCCCTGGCCGCCGGCCCGCCCGGCCGGCGCCACCCGAATCCCCACCGACCCCGAACCCCCAAGGAGATACCCCATGCAGATGCTGCAGCGCTTCCACCGCACGATGGCCCTGG
This sequence comes from Betaproteobacteria bacterium, assembly GCA_043756825.1. Lineage (GTDB taxonomy): Bacteria > Pseudomonadota > Gammaproteobacteria > Burkholderiales > Burkholderiaceae_C > Pseudaquabacterium. The sequence continues at coordinate 3,888 of JAYUQJ010000133.1, forward strand.
CCGGCCTGCTGGCGGGTGCCAGCCTGGCCGCGCAGGCCACCGAGTTCCGCTCGGCCGACACCCACAACGCCGACGACTACCCCACCGTGGCCGCGGTCAAGTACATGAGTGAACTGCTCGAGAAGAAGAGCGGCGGCAAACACAAGATCAAGGTCTTCAACAAGCAGGCACTGGGCAGCGAGAAGGAGACCATCGACCAGGTCAAGATCGGCGCGCTCGACTTCACCCGGGTCAATGTCGGCCCGATGAACGCGATCTGCCCCTTGACCCAGGTGCCGACGATGCCCTTCCTGTTCAGCTCGACCGCGCACATGCGCAAATCGCTGGACGGCCCGGTGGGCGACGAGATCCTCAAGAGCTGCGAATCGGCCGGCTTCGTCGGCCTGGCTTTCTACGACAGCGGCGCCCGCTCGATCGATGCCAAGAAGCCGATCCGCACCGTGGCCGACGCCAAGGGGCTGAAGATCCGGGTCCAGCAGAGCGACCTGTGGGTGGCGCTGATCTCCGCGATGGGCGCCAATGCCACCCCGATGCCCTATGGCGAGGTGCTGATGGGCCTGAAGACCGGCCTGATCGACGCCGCCGAAAACAACATCCCGTCCTTCGACACCGCCAAGCACTATGAGTCGGTGAAGGTCTATTCCCGGACCGAGCACTCGATGGCGCCCGAGATCCTGGTGATGTCCAAGATCGCCTACGACAAGCTGCCCAAGGCCGAGCAGGACATGATCCGCGCCGCAGCCAAGGAGTCCGTCGCCTTCCAGCGCCAGAAATGGGACGAGCAGGAAGCCAAGTCACTGGCCGTGGTCAAGGCCGGCGGGGTGGAGTTTGTCGATGTCGACAAGAAGTCCTTCCAGGCGGCGATGGGCCCGGTGTACGACAAGTTCATGGTCACGCCCGACATGAAGCGCCTGGTCAAGGCCGTGCAGGACATGAGTTAAGCCCACCCCCGCAGCGCCTTCGGCGTCCTTGCAGGCCGCGCTGGGCCGGAGGCCCAGCCCTTCGGCAGGCACAAACGGCATGCCGTTTGGGTCCGGCCTCAGCCCCCTCAAGGGGGCAACGCCAGGGGACCGGCGGAGCCGGATCCCCGGCGTTCGCTTGACAAGACCCGCGTCGGAATCCCATGTACACCAAACTCTGCACCGCGCTGTCCAAGCTCTGCCTCGTGCTCGCGGTGATCGGCCTGATCGGCGTGATCCTGTGTGTGCAATGGCAGGTGGTCGGCCGCTACGTCTTCAACGACACGCCCACCTGGGCCGAGGCACTGGCCCTGGTGCTGGTGCTGTTCGTCACCGCCTTCGGCGTGGCGGTGGGCGTGCGCGACGCCGGCCACATCGGGTTGGAGTCGATGGTCTCGCTGCTGCCCGAGGCCTGGCAGCACCGCATCGAGATCCTGATCCATGCACTGGTCGGCAGCTTCGGCGCGCTGATGGTCTACGGCGGCCAGCTCTGGATGGTGGCCAAGTGGGGCGAGAAGAAGCCGATGCTGCCGATCACCGACGGCATCGACTACCTGCCGGTGGTGATCGCCGGGGTGCTGATCGTGATGTTCTCGATCGAACACATCATCGCGCTGGTGCGCGGGACCGTGGTGGAGCCCGCATGGAACTGACGCAGAACCGCTTCAAGTCAGTTCGCGCCCCCTCGGGGGGCCGCGAGCGCAGCGAGCTGGGGGGCCGATGGAACTGACCGTGATGGCCCTGAGCTTCACGGCATTGCTGCTGATCGGCGTGCCGGTGGCCTTCGCCATCGGCCTGTCATCGGTGGCCACCATCCTGGCGGCGGGTCTGCCGATTGCGGTGGTGTTCCAGAAGATGGTCGGCGGGATGCAGGTGTTCAGCTTCCTGGCGATCCCTTTCTTTGTCTTTGCCGGCGAGCTGATGCTCTACGGCGGCATCGCCGACCGCATCGTGCGCTTTGCCAACAGCCTGGTCGGCCATGTGCGCGGCGGTCTGGGCATGAGCAATGTGATCGGCTGCACCATCTTCGGTGGCGTGGCCGGATCGCCGCTGGCCGATGTGTCGGCGATCGGCTCGGTGATGATCCCGCTGATGAAGCGGGACGGCTACGACGCCGACTACGCCGTCAATGTCACCACCCATGCGGCACTGGTGGGGGCCATCCTGCCCACCTCGCACAACCTGATCATCTATACCCTGGCCACCGCCGGCATCGCGTCGGTCAGCGCCATGAGCATGATGCTGGCGGGCCTGATCCCGGCGCTGATCCTGACGCTGTGCAACCTGGCTGCTGCCTACTGGGTGGCAGTCAAACGCGCCTACCCGGTGCGGCCCGGCGGCTTTGCCGGCTGGAGCGTGGTGCTCACGGCCTTCCTGGCCTCGCTGCCCGGCCTGCTGGTGGTGGTGATCATCCTGGGCGGCATCCTGTCTGGGGCATTCACGGCCACCGAATCGGCATCGATCGCCGTGGCCTGGGCCTTGCTGGTCACGACCCTGGTCTACCGCAGCCTGAGCTGGCACAGCTTTCTCAAGGCCTGCGCCAAGGCCTGCAAGACCACCGGGGTGGTGTTGCTGCTGATCGGCATTTCGGCGGCCTTCGGCTACTTCATGGCGCTCTACGAGGTGCCGCAGAAGACCGGCGACATGATGAAGGCGATCACCACCCAGCCCTGGCTGATCTTTCTGATGATCAATGGGCTGCTTTTCGTGCTGGGCACCTTCCTGGACATGGCGGCCACCATCCTGATCTGCACGCCGATCTTCCTGCCCATCGCGATGCAGTTCGGCATGGACCCGGTGCAGTTCGGCATCATCATGCTGATCAATTGCGCGCTCGGCCTGAACACCCCGCCGGTGGGCACGGTGCAGTTCGTGGGCTGCGCCATCGGCGGTATCACGGTGGGCCAGGTGATGCGCACCATCGCGCCTTTCTACGGCGCACTGGCGCTGTGCCTGGCACTGGTCACTTATGTACCGGCGTTCTCGCTGTGGTTGCCGGCGCTGTTCAAGTAGGCTGCCGACCCAGCGATCTTCCGCCCCCGCCCCAACCCCCGCCGACACCATGCTGCTGCCTGCCCCGCCCGTACCCTTCACGCCCAACCCCCGCTACCCCGACCCGGCGGTGGTGGCACTGACGCCCGAGTTCCTGGCCTGCCGGCTCTACAGCAGCAGCGTCGAGCAGCTGGCCAGCGGCTGCCATTGGGCCGAGGGCCCGGTCTGGTTCGCCGACCACCGCAGCCTGCTGTGGAGCGACATCCCCGGCAACCGCATCCTGCGCTGGGACGACCAGACCGGCCAGGTCAGCCCCTTCCGCGCGCCGTCGAACCATGCCAACGGCCTGGCCCGCGACCTGCAGGGTCGCCTGCTGGCCTGCGAGCACCTGACCCGGCGCGTGACCCGCACCGAGCCCGACGGCGCCCTCACCGTGCTGGCCAGCCACTTCGACGGCCAGCGCCTCAATTCGCCCAACGACATCGTCTGCCAGCGCAGCGGCCCGGGTGCCGGCAGCATCTGGTTCACCGACCCCAGCTTCGGCATCCAGGGCTGGTGGGAGGGCGAGCCGGCCGGCCAGGAGTCACCGCATGCCGTCTACCGCATCGATGGCGCCAGCGGCCGGCTCGACCGGGTGATCCACGACCTGGACGGCCCCAACGGCCTGGCCTTCTCGCCCGATGAATCGGTGCTCTACGTGGTGGAGAGCCGCGCCGCCCCCAGCCGCCTGGTGTGGGCCTATGACGTGGCGGCGGACGGTAGGCTGGCGAACAAGCGCCTGCACATCGACGCCGACGGCGCCGGCGCGCTGGACGGCATCGCGGTGGACACCGCGGGCAATGTCTGGTGTGGCTGGGGCAGCGACGGCAGCGCCGGGGCGTCCGCCGCCGAATTGGACGGGGTGCGCGTCTTCAACCGCGCCGGCCAGCCCATCGGCCACATCCACCTGCCCGAGCGCTGCGCCAACCTGTGCTTTGGCGGTGAGCGGCGCAACCGGCTGTTCATGGCCAGCAGCCATTCGCTGTATGCGCTGTATGTGAATGCACAAGGAGCGGTGCCGTAAGCTTGCGGCCCATGAGCGCCCTTCCCTACGACAACATCCCCCTGGTCAAAGGCCTGCCCCTGGTGGGCAATCTGCCCAAGTTCCTGCGCGACCCGCTGGCCAATGCCCAGTCGCTGGAGCGGCATGGGCGGGTGGTTCGGTCACGCACCTTCTTCGAGACCGTCACGCTGCTCGGCCCCGAGGCCAACCAGTTCGTGCTGCACGACCGCGAGGGCAACTTCTCCAGCCGCGGCGGCTGGTACTACTGGATAGACGCCGTCTTCCCGGGCGCGATCATGGCCATGGACGACCCGGCGCACAAGCATCACCGCCACATCATGCAGGGCGCCTTCAAGCGCTCGGCGATGGAGCGCTATGTGCACGACATGGGGCCGGTGATCGAGCAGGTGCTCGGCACCTGGCCGGTGGACAGCGGCAAGCCGATGCTGGCCTTTCCGCAGATCAAGGCGCTGACGCTGAACATCGCGGCGCGGGTCTTCATGGGCATGGCCCTGGGGCCCGACGCCGACCGCATGAACCAGGCCTTCGTCGACACCGTGGCGGCGTCGCTGGCGCTGGTGCGCAAGCCGGTGCCACCGCTGGCGATGTGGCGCGGGGTGCGGGCGCGGCGCTACCTGGTGGGCCTGATGCGGTCCAGGCTGGCCGAGAAGCGGGCCAGCGAGCAGCCCGACCTGTTCAGCCAGCTCTGCCATGCCCGCAGCGAGGACGGCGAGGCGTTCAGCGATGACGATGTGGTCAACCACATGATCTTCCTGATGATGGCCGCGCACGACACCACCACCTCGGCCCTGACCACCATGCTGTATTGCCTGGCGCGCCAGCCTGAATGGCAGGAGCGCCTGCGCCAGGACGCCCTGGCCCTGCCCGAGGCCCATCTGGGCCAAGCCAGCCTGGCCGGCTGCGAGCAAACCGAATGGGTGATGAAGGAGGCCCTGCGGATGTACCCGCCGCTCACGTCCATCCCGCGCAAGGCCGCGCGGGATTGCGAATTCGGTGGCTTCCAGATCCCCAAGGGCACGCCGGTGGGCATCTCGCCGATCCACACCCACCACATGCCCTCGCTGTGGACCCGCCCGACTGAATTCGACCCCGAGCGTTTCGCGCCGGCACGCGCCGAGCACCGCCGCCACGCCTATGCCTACCTGCCCTTCGGGGGCGGCGCCCATCTGTGCATAGGCCAGCACTTTGCCGACATGGAGGTCAAGAGCGTGATGCACCAGTTGCTGCGCCGCTTCAGGTTCAGCGTGCCTGCCGGCTACCGCATGCCCTACCAGCTGGTGCCCATCGCCAAGCCGCGCGACGGCCTGCCCCTGCTGTTGCAGGCCCTGTGAGGGCAGCGGCGCAGGCCGGGCGTCATTGAGTACGCCAGCGTACTGACGCGCCCGCCGCCGGCGTCGCACCATGTGGCCTGACCTGCTGCGCCCCAGCCGGTCCACTCAACGGCCGCGAGGATCCCCCATGCTAGACAGCAGCAGCCTATTTATCGATCGCACGCCGACCAGTGCCCACGGTCTGCGGGCCTGCCGCAGCAAGGTCCAGGCGGACGACCTCGGCTGCGGCGCGCTGCGGTCCCTGGGTCGATGCCTGCTGCGCCTGCCCCTGGCGCCCGACCCCGGCGCGCCAACGCCGAAGACCGCAGCGCCCGCCCAGATCCCCGGCCCCATCGATCCGGTGCCCTCGGCCCCGCCGGCACCGGGCCTGCGCACCGGCGCCGCGCACGCGGACGATGCTGCCGGCCAGCCGGACCCGGCCGTCGGCGGCGTGCCCTACACCCCGGCCTGGCGCGCCTGCAACGCCCTGCTCGGCCGCGCGGTGATCAACGAGTCGGGCCAGCCGCTGGGCCAGATCGACGAGCTGATCATGGGCCCCGGCCGCGCCTTGTCCTACCTGGTCATCGGTATCGGCAGCTTCCTCGGTGGGGCCCGCCACGAAGTGGCCGTGCCGTTGGCGCAACTGCAGAACCAGCACGGCCGGCTGGTCCTGACCGGCGCCACCCAGGCCAGCCTGCGGGCCATGCCGGCCTTCATCGAGGACGACAGCCTGGCCCGGCGCGAGGTCTTCATGGCCGAGGCCGGGCGGACGATTGCCCAGGCGCAGGACGACATCGCGGTGCTGCTGCTGCAGGCCGAGACCGCCAGCGGCAGCTGCCGACAGGCGCTGGACCGCCAGGCCGCCGCGCTGCAGCAGGCACTGCAGGCCGCGCTGGCCAAGCGGGCCGCGCTGCGGGCCACCACCGTCATCCACTGGAAGGCCTTTGCCGCCAGCCTGCACATCGCCACCCACAGGCTGCGCCTGGCGGTCGACCACGCCCTGCGCTGATCGCAAGGCCCGGCGTTGGCCGCTGGCGGCGTATGTTGGCTAGCGTACAGACACCAGTTGCCGCCGGACCGATCCTGCCGATGCCGGGTTGCGAGTCGCCTGTGCTTTTCATTGTCCCGGCAGGCCCGGGCTCCGCCCGACCGCCTTGCCAGAGGCGACTCCTCTTGCCCCTGAAGGCCTGCGATGCACCCATCGGGTTCTGCCCTTGGCGCCAGCGATGACCCTGGCCACCATGCCGAGGCACGGCGTCAGCGCGACCTGCTCAAGACCGGTGCGCTGCAGACCGCCATCCTCAACAGCGCCAACTTTTCCAGCATCGCCACCGACGACCAGGGCGTGATCCAGGTCTTCAATGTCGGCGCCCAGCACATGCTCGGCTACACCTCGGCCGAGGTGCTGAACAAGATCACCCCGGCCGACATCTCAGACCCGCATGAGATCGTGCAGCGCGCCAGCGCGCTGAGCGCCGAGTTCGCCACCACCATTGCGCCGGGTTTCGAGGCCTTGGTGTTCAAGGCCTCGCGCGGCATCGAGGATATTTACGAGCTGACCTACATCCGCAAGGACGGCAGCCGTTTCCCGGCGGTGGTTTCCGTGACGGCGCTGCGCGATGAGCAGAACGCAATCATCGGTTACCTGCTGATCGGCACCGACAACACGGCACGCAAGCAGGTCGAGGCCGAGCAGATGAAGCTCGACCAGCGCCTGCGCGACCAGCAGTTCTACACCCGATCGCTCATCGAATCGAACATCGATGCGCTGATGACGACCGATCCGTCGGGGATCATCTCCGACGTCAACAAGCAGATGGAAGCGCTGACCGGCTGCACGCGCGACGAACTGATCGGCGCGCCATTCAAGAGCTATTTCACCGACCCGCAGCGCGCCGAAGCCGGCATCAAACGTGTGTTGCGCGAAAACAAGGTCACCAACTACGAGCTCACCGCGCGCGCGCGCGACGGCAAGGAAACCGTGGTGTCGTACAATGCGACCACGTTCTACGACCGCGACAGAACCCTGCAGGGCGTGTTCGCTGCGGCGCGCGACGTCACCGAACGCAAACTGCTCGACCAGGCACTTCAGGAAACCAACACCGAACTGCAAGGTGCCAAGTATGCCGCCGAAAGGGCTAACCTCGCGAAGTCGGACTTCCTCTCCAGCATGAGCCATGAGCTGCGTTCGCCACTGAACGCCATCCTCGGCTTTGCCCAGCTGATCGAGTCGGGCTCGCCGGAGCCATCACCGAGCCAGAAAGCCAACGTTGAGCAAATCCTGCAGGCGGGCTGGTACCTGCTGGAGTTGATCAACGAGATTCTCGACCTGTCGCTGATCGAATCCGGCAAGCTTGTGCTGTCTTTGGAAAGCGTATCGCTGGCCGAGGTGCTCGCCGATTGCCAGGCCATGACCGAACCGCAGGCACATAAGAGTGGCATACAGGTCACCTTCCCACGCTTCGAAACCGCCTGTTGCGTCATCGCCGACCGAACACGCACGAAGCAGGTGCTCATCAACCTGCTGTCCAACGCGATCAAGTACAACCGTAAGAACGGCACCGTGGACGTGCGCTACCACTCCACCGACAACCAGCGCTTGCGCATCGAAGTGCATGACAGCGGCCGAGGCCTGGCGCCGGAACAGCTTGCTCAGATGTTCCAGCCCTTCAACCGCCTCGGCCAGGAGGCGGGCAGCGAGGAGGGCACGGGTATCGGCTTGGTCGTGAGCAAGCGCCTGGTGGAGTTGATGCACGGCGAAATCGGCGTTGAAAGCCGTGTCAACGAGGGCAGCGTGTTCTGGATCGAACTCGATTCGACGACTGATGCGCCGTTATCCAACGCGGTGCCAGAGTTTGCGAGGTCGCCACCGGTGCCCACCAGTCGGCACGTTCGCACCGTGTTGTACGTCGAGGACAACCCGGCCAATCTGCTGCTCGTGCAGCGGTTGCTGGAGCGCCGACCTGACATCCAGTTGCTGACCGCGAGGGATGGCCTGCGCGGCATCGCGATTGCGCGCGCCGCCCAGCCCGACGTGATACTGATGGACATCAACCTGCCTGGCATCAGCGGCCTCGAAGCACTGGGAAGGCTCACCGAAGATCCGACGACCGCCCACATTCCTGTTGTCGCGCTGAGTGCGAATGCGATGCCGCGCGACATCGACCGTGGCATGAAAGCCGGCTTCTTTCGCTATCTCACGAAACCGATCCGGGTGGACGAACTCATGGAGACGCTGTCGGTGGCGCTACAGCTGGCTAAGGCGAGAGCCGCCGCCGCGGCGCCGACGGAAGGTCTGCCGCGTTGATCAGTAGAAGTCGTGCCCCTTAAACACGGCATCTTCAAAGTGAGATTTACTTTCACTTTCCTTTTCGATCGGTGACATGCTCGAGCAACCGGCGAACAAAACGCTGATAAAAAAGACTTTTGTCGGAATATTCACAGTCGATACCTCGATAAAGCGAGTCCTGAAAGGGAATTGAGCGAAACAAAGATCTTTCGTCACTCTACAGCCTCTCTAGCTCTTTTCAGGAACGATGTGGGCCCGTCTTGATATAGATTCTCCATCTTAGAGACGAGTCGTTCCCACTCCTTTTTCAGCTCGCCGATCTGTTCCAGCCAATGCCTTATGGCTAACCACTCGGCTTGTAAACCATTCAGCCAGAACTGGCTCGCTGCCATGAAATTGTTAGCCGGGACAACTGTGTAACCTGAAGCAAGGCCGATGGTAGATTCAACGGGGATACTGGTCTGTGGAGCCTGACTACCACCCACCCAGACGATGTCCTCATCGAACGATTCAACCTAAATCCGGCGATTGCGCCCGGCCTGCACGCGAACTGTTAATCTTTTCCCTACCTTTTTGTCATGTGGGGAGATCACCCGATGGGTGAGCAGAAAGAGCCGGTTGAAAACGCTGTGGATGGGCCGATAGAGACCCTGGGTGGTCGGGTGCACGTACGACTCGACGAGCAGACGCAGGTGACCTCGCTCGGGCAATTGGCGTTCTTCGCTGAGTACTTGAAGACCACCGGGGTGTTCCAGGCCTGGGAAGACGATTGTCCGTTGCGCTACACCAGCCCGAACGCCAGCCGTGTGCGCGATGTCTTGGGGACCTGGGTGTTATCGGTGTTGAGCGGCCATCGTCGCTACGC
>JAYUQJ010000134.1:0-4614 GCA_043756825.1 Betaproteobacteria bacterium
CCGCGCTCTTGCGCCAGCTCGGTGGAGGCCCAGTAGGCGTGGAAGCACACGGCCTCCATCGAGCGATCGGCAAAACTCCACCGCCTCTTGGCTGGCATACGGCACGCGCAGTTGGTACAGGCAATCCTGGAAGCCCATGATGCCCAGCCCCACCGGGCGGTGGCGCAGGTTGGAGTCGCGCGCCTTCTTCACCGCGTAGTAGTTGACGTCGATGACGTTGTCGAGCATGCGCATCGCGGTGGCCACGGTGGCCTTGAGCTTGGCCTGGTCCACCACCTTGCCGGTGGGGCCGTCGGTCAGGTGCTGGGCCAGATTCACGCTGCCCAGGTTGCAGACCGCGATCTCGGTGTCGCTGGTGTTGAGCGTGATCTCGGTGCACAGGTTGGATGAGTGCACCACGCCCACATGCTGCTGCGGGCTGCGCACGTTGCAGGCGTCCTTGAAGGTGATCCAGGGATGGCCGGTCTCGAACAGCATGGTCAGCATCTTGCGCCACAGGTCGCGTGCCGGCAGGCGCTTGTGCAGCTTGATCTCGCCCCGGTCGGCCTTGGCCTCGTAGGCGACATAGGCCGTCTCGAAGGCGCCACCGAACTTGTCGTGCAGGTCGGGGCAGTTGCTGGGTGAGAACAGGGTCCAGGGGCCACCCTCGACCACCCGGCGCATGAACAGGTCGGGGATCCAGTTGGCGGTGTTCATGTCATGGGTGCGCCGGCGGTCGTCGCCGGTGTTCTTGCGCAGCTCCAGGAATTCTTCGATGTCGAGGTGCCAGGTCTCCAGGTAGGCGCAGACCGCGCCTTTGCGCTTGCCGCCCTGATTGACCGCCACCGCAGTGTCGTTGACCACCTTCAGGAAGGGCACCACGCCCTGGCTCTTGCCATTGGTGCCCTTGATATAGCTGCCCAGCGCGCGGACATTGGTCCAGTCATTGCCCAGGCCGCCGGCAAACTTGCTCAGCAGCGCGTTCTCTTTCAACGCCTCGTAGATGCCGTCCAGGTCGTCGGCCACGGTCGTGAGGTAGCAGCTCGACAACTGCGAGCGCAGCGAGCCGGCATTGAACAAGGTGGGCGTGCTGGACATGAAGTCGAAGCTCGACAGCACGTCGTAGAACTCGATGGCGCGGGCCTCGCGGTCGATCTCGTTGAGGGCCAGGCCCATCGAGACCCGCATGAAGAAGGCTTGCGGCATCTCGATGCGCTGCTCTTCGATGTGCAGGAAGTAACGGTCGAACAGGGTCTGCAGGCCGAGGTAGTCGAACTGGAAGTCGCGCTCGGGCTTGAGCGCCGCGCCCAGGCGCGCCAGATCGTATTGCTGCAGGCGCGGGTCCAGCAACTCAGCCTGCACCCCGCGCTTGATGAACTGGGGAAAGTAGTCGGGATAGCGCAGGGCCATCTCGGCCTGGGTCAGCTCTTCGCCCAGGATGTTCTTGCGGATCGCGTGCAGCAGCAGACGCGCGGTGGCGCGGGTGTAGGCCGGCTCTTTCTCGATCAGCGTGCGGGCTGCCAGGATGCTGGCCTTGTGCACCTCTTCGATGGGCACGCCGTCGTACAGATTGCGGCGTGTCTCGGCCAGGATGGGATCGGCCCTGACTTCATCGCCCAGGCCCTCGCAGGCCGACACGATCAGGGCCTGCAGGCGCACCATGTCCAGCGGCACGCGCTGGCCGCCGTCAATCACATGCAGGGCCGGCGCCTGGGGCACGGCGGGCTGTGCCTGGCGCTGGCGCTCCTGGCTGCGGCGCTCGCGGTAGAGCACATAGGCGCGGGCCACCTCATGGTGGCTGCCGCGCATCAGGCCCAGTTCCACCTGGTCCTGCACATCCTCGATATGGAAAGTGCCGCCGCCCGGGCGCGAGCGCAGCAGCGCCCGCACCACGCTCTCGGTCAGCGCGTCGACGGTCTCGCGCACGCTGGCCGATGCCGCGCCCTGGGTGCCGTGCACCGCCAGGAAGGCCTTCATCAGCGCCACCGCAATCTTGTTGGGTTCGAAGGACACCACCGAACCGTTGCGCCGGATGATCTGGTAGCCCGCATAAGCGCTGGCCACCGGGCCGGCGGGCACTGCGGCGCGCGGCGTGATCACGGTGGTCAGGCTGCTGGCGACTGTGGATTGCATGAATTTCTCTCGTAGTCTGGCGGTCAGCTTGCCGCCGCTTTGGATGGTTCAGTGGACAGTGGTGTTGGACATCGCCTGGACGACGCCGCCCTCACCCGGGCACTGGATTAGCGCAGGCGCCAGCACCGCTGCCATGCCCGTCACCCGGCCTCAGGGGCTGACGGATGGCGTCACGGCAGACAGCACTGCTCGAACCCTGGTGGGGCCGGGCCGTCGACCGGCAGCCAGGCCCGCTTGGCACCTCACAAGCCTGCGCGGGCGGTGATTCAAGGCTGAAAGAATAGCACGAACAGGCACTATATCTAGGGCTCAATGGCGCTTCAAGCACTACCGGTAGCGTATCGGGCCGAGTAGCGTCAGGCCCAGGCCGGCACGCTTTGCAGGCCTGGGCGCGCACTGCCCGCTGAGCCGCAACAGGGCTGCGCCGGTGCGGCGCAAGCCAAGGGTTCAAGCGGCTTGCAGGTCGATTCGGCCCGCAAAGCCGCGCCGATGCTGGCGCGCCCAGAGCGCGACAGGGGTGGCTCAACCGGGATGTGCCCACCGCGAAGGAAAACCCTGACACCGTGCCAGGCCAGCCCAATCAAAGCCACTGCCCGGATCCTGCTTGCGCCCAGGGGCCACATGCTCGTGGCCAACCAGTTCCTGCACCGGGTAGCGCTGCGCAATGGCGCCCAGCAGGTGGCCGAGTGCCAGGTACTGGACCGGCTCGAAGGTCTGGCCCTCCAGCCCTTCCAGTTCGATGCCGATCGACCAATCGTTGCAGTTGCTGCGGCCCCGCCATTGCGACACGCCGGCATGCCAGGCACGCCGGTCACAGGCCACGAACTGACGCAAGTCGCCGCCGCGCCGTACCAGGAAATGGGCCGACACGGTCACCCCCCGCAGCGGCCCGAAATAGGGGTGCGCTGCGTGGTCGAGACGGTTCTTGAAGAATTGCTCGATCTCGTCGCCGCCGTACTGGCCCGGCGGCAGGCTGATCGAATGCAGGATCACCAGTTCAGGTAGCACGCCCTGCGGACGCAGGCCGAAATTGGGCGAACTTCGGCGAGCCGCACCCGTCCACCAGCCCTGGCGCCAGCGCGGCTGCGGCCGCACTGTGGCAGCCTCACTCGCTGCCATGCTCGCCGGCCTGGATGCCCAGGCGCGCCATGCGGTAACGCATCTGGCGCAGCGACAGGCCCAGCGCCGCGCCCGCAGCCGTGCGGTTGAAGCGGTGCAGCTCCAGCATGCGCACCAGCACTTCGCGCTCGATGCCATCCAGATGGGCCACCAGGTCGCTGGGCAACTCGGCCGGTACGGGGTCTGGCAGCTCAGGCGCAACGGCCAAGAGCGGGTCGAGCGCCTGCCAGCCGCTGTCGCCCGGCGGCGCGTCGCCCAGGCCCAGGTCGTCGGTCTCGACCCATTCGGTTTCGGCCATCGTCACGGCCCGGTGCAGCAGGTTCTCCAGCTCGCGCACATTGCCGGGAAAGCTCTGGCGTGCCAGGGTGGCGAGTGCGTCATCGCTGAGTCGAGGCGGTGGCGTCACCCCGGCATCGCGGGCGATGCGTGTCAATACCGATGCGCAGATCAGGCCCAGGTCGTCCAGCCGCTCGCGCAGCGGCGGCACGCGCACCTGGATCACGTTGAGCCGGTAGAACAAGTCTTGGCGGAAGCGGCCCTCCTGCACCTCCACCGACAGGTCCTTGTGGGTGGCGCTGACGATGCGCACGTTCACTGCTTGTTCGCTCACCGCCCCGATCTGCCGGACCGAGCGCTCCTGGATCGCGCGCAACAGCTTGCTCTGCATCGCCAGCGGCAGATCGCCGATCTCGTCGAGGAACAGGGTGCCGCCCTGTGCCGACTGAAAGAAGCCCAGCCTGTCCTCGGTGGCGCCGGTGAAGGCGCCCTTGCGGTAGCCGAAGAACTCGGCCTCCAGCAACTGTTCGGGAATGGCCCCGCAATTGACGGCGATGAACGGCTGCTGGCTGCGGCTGCTGACATCGTGCAGCGCGCGCGCCACCAGCTCCTTGCCGGTACCCGACTCGCCGTGCACCATCACCGGCGCCATGCCGCGCGCCACCCGCTCGATCAGTGCCCGCACTTGCTGCATCGCCCCGGTCTGCCCGACCAGGCGTTGCAAAGCCGGATGGTCGCCGGTCGCGCCGCCTTCGTTGCTGGTCTGGCTGCCGATGGGATCGCCGTCGACCGCAGGCGCGCGGCGGCCGGCGCCAGACAGGCTGCGGACGGGCAAGGGATTGCTGCTGGTGCGGCCCAGGGCCGAGGCCACCACACTGCGAAACTGGCGCAGATCGACCGGCTTGGTGAGGTAGTCGAAGGCGCCGGCCTTGAGCGCCTCAACCGCATTTTCAGCCGACCCGAAAGCGGTGATCACGATGGCCTTCTCGCTTCGCCCTCTGGACTCCAGCCGGTGCAGCAGGTCCAGCCCGGTGCCGTCGGGCAGGCGCATGTCGGTGATCACCAAGCTGTAGCTGTTATCGCCCAGGCGCGCCCAGGCCTCGGCCA
>JAYUQJ010000135.1:0-4613 GCA_043756825.1 Betaproteobacteria bacterium
CTCGAACACCGCCTCGCTGCGGTAGCCCGCATCGGCCAGCACCTGCTTGGGCACCTGGCCGAGATTGGCCGCAACAGCCTCGATCATTGGCAACAACTCGCCTACGTCGCTGGCGTTGTTGCCCAACTCGGCGGCCACGATGATGTGGGCCGTTTCGTCGACCGCCGTTTGGCCGTTGTAGATCGCATCGAACCCGCCACCAGCGCGCTTCATGATGCGGCTGTGGGGGTCGGTGAAGTGGTCTTGCGCCTTCGGATCGGGCACGCCGAATTCGCGCTTGAAGCGCCCGCCCGTGGCGTTGCCGTCGCCGTCGTGCGGCTTGCGGTCGTCGTCCGGGCTGCGCCCGCGCTCGATGTCGGCGTCGCGCTGGCGTTGCGCCAGACGCACCACCTGCACGAACAAGTCGCTGAGTTCCTTCAAGTGCAGCGCCCGGAAGCCGCGGATCGTGCGGTGCTTGGGGAAGTTGCCCGCGCCCAGCATCCGGAACGCCAGGTCCTCGTGCAGCTTGCGTTCGATCTTGCGCGAACTGAACACGCCGGTGGCGTAGCCGAAGACCACCACCTTGAGCATCATGGCCGGGTGGAAGGGCTGGTTGCGTGCACCGCCGCCGGCGTAGCGGGCGTAGAACGCGCTCAGGTCCAACGCATCGACGGTGTCGCTGATGAAGTAGGCCAGGTGCCCTTCGGGCAACCAGTCCTGAAGTGACGCCGGCAGCAGCATCACCTGCTGGGGTTCGTAGGGGCGGCAGCTGATGGCCATGTCAGTTCAACGCTGCAGCCCCACGAAACGATGCGGGGTCTTCCCTTCTGCCGCCTACGCTCCTAGCCGGCACCGAGGCGCCCCGGACCTCAGGGAAACGCGGAGTCCGGGTGGCCAAGCGCTTGCCCGCAAGCCTGCGGGCAGATCCTTCGCCCGCTACGCGCAGGGCCGCAGGGCCCTGCTCAGCGCACTGGCAAGAGGCGGGCGGGGTCGACAGGCTTGCCCTGACGCCGGATTTCAAAGTGCAATTGCACGCGCTCGGCATCGCTGGAGCCCATCTCGGCGATCTTCTGGCCCCGACGCACCGCCTGATCCTCCTTGACCAGCAGGGTCTGGTTGTGGGCATAGGCGGTGAGGTAGGTGCTGTTGTGCTTGACGATCACCAGATTGCCATAGCCCCGCAAGCCCGAGCCGGCATACACCACCCGGCCGTCAGCAGCCGCCAGCACCGGATCGCCGACCTTGCCGGCTATCGCCAGGCCCTTTTGCTTGCCTTCTTCAAACGGCGCCACCACGGCGCCCGATGCCGGCCAGGCCCAGCCCAGGTCGTCGTCGGCATCGCGCGCGGTCGGCGCAACGGGTACGGCCACAGGCAACGGTGCAGATGCCGCCGGCGCTGCGGTCGGTGCCTGCGCACTTGCGGGTTTGGGCTCGAGCGGCCTCACCTCGACCCGTGCGGCAGCCACGCCACGCGCAGTGGCCAGGGTGGGATCGGCGCCCGGCGGCACTACCCGCAATACCTGCCCGACCTCGATGAGGTTGGGATTCTCGATGCCATTCCAGCGCACCACGTCACGCCAGTTCTGGCCATTGTCCAGGCCGATGCGGATCAAGGTGTCACCGGGCTTGACGGTGTAGTAACCCGGCCTGCCGGCGTTCTCGGCGCCTGGCAGATGTTTGATCGGCTCTGGGGCCGTGGCGGGTGCAGCCGCCACGGGCGCAGCGGGCTCGGTCGCAGGCCGGGCAGCGGGCCGCGGCGGTTTGCGGTCCTCGACGGGCGCCTTGTTCGGGGGCGAGGCACAGCTCGCCAGCAGCGCCAGGCTGACAAGCAGTGAGCCCCCACCCGAGGGAAGAAAGTTGAAACGGTGCTTTGGCATGGCGGCTTGAACCTTGTCGGGCCGCCGAGGCAGCCGCATCAGACGATGCCTGATTTTAGGGGGACGAAGTGGACTGCCTCATGCTCGGTGTGCTGACAGCCCCGCTCGTCCCGATCGATCACGACCAGCACCTGGCCGCGGCCGCCGCTGCGGTGAATAGGCGCGACAAGGCGACCGCCTACCGCCAACTGGTCCAGCCAGGCCTGGGGCACGGCCTCGCCACCCGCCGCAGCGATGATGCTGTCGTAGGGCGCATTCGGGCCGTGGCCCAGCATCCCGTCGCCGTGCACCAGGCGCACATGGTCCAACCGCCAGGGCGCCAGCTGTTGGCTCGCCCGGTCGAACAGCGGCCGCAGCCGCTCGACCGAAATCACCCGCCTTGCCAGGCGGGCAAGCAAGGCAGTCTGGTAACCGCAGCCGGTGCCCACCTCCAAAGTGCGCCCGAGGTGGCCTTGCGTCCGGGCGTGACCGCCGCCGTAAAGCAGCTCGATCATGCGGGCCACGACCGAGGGCTTGGAGATCGTCTGGCCGTGGCCGATCGGCAGGCTGGTGTCCTCGTAGGCCTGGGTGGCCAGCGCGGTATCGACAAACAGATGACGGGGCACCGCTGCCATCGCGGCGAAGACAGGCTCGCAGCGGATGCCTTCGGCCTGCAGTCGCAGCACCATGCGTTGGCGTACCAGCGCCGAATCCAGGCCCAGGCCCAGTGGGGTAGTACTGTGGCGGCTGGCGTCGCGCACCGCCTCGTGCAGATGGCGCTGCGGCCGCAGGGTATGGCGCGGCTTGGTCTGCTCGGCCGGCAGACCGACGCGGCCGAGCAGCATCGGAAAGCGCGGTGCGCGGCGCCCATCGTCGCCGCCGGCGCTCACGGCGTGTCGCCCAAGCGCTGGCGCCAGTGCGGCAGATGGACATGGTCGGTCAGGTCCACCTGCAAGGGCGTGATCGAAACACAAGCGTTGGCGGCGGCATGGAAGTCGGTACCCTCACCGGCTTCGCGTGCATCGCCGGCCGGGCCGATCCAGTAGATCGCCTCGCCGCGCGGATTGGTCTGCCGGATCACGCCTTCGCTGGCGTGGCGCCGGCCCAGACGCGTGACGCGGCGGGGCAGGCTGGGTGCGTCGGCGCGATTGGGAATGTTGACGTTGAGCAAAAAAGGCGGGCCGCCCAGGCCCTGCGCCAGAACCCGCTGGACCACGCTGCGCACCACCGCGCCGGCCGCCTCAAGATGGCTCCAGCCCTTTTCGGTCTGAGAAAATGCGATTGCCGGCACGCCGAACAGATAGCCTTCCATCGCCGCTGCCACGGTGCCTGAATAAAGCGTGTCGTCGCCCATGTTGGCGCCCTGGTTGATACCGGAGAGCACAAGGTCAGGACGGTAGCCGAGAAGGCCGGTCATCGCCACGTGGACACAATCCGACGGCGTTCCGTTGATGAAGCGCACGCCTGGCTGGCTGCTGCCGGCCTGGAACACCTGCAACGGCCGGTTCAGGGTCAAGGCGTTGGATGTGCCGCTGGCATTCTGCTCGGGCGCAATCACCTCGATCTCGCCCAACCCCTGGACGGCAACCACCAGGGCTGCCAAGCCTGGCGCCAGATAACCGTCGTCATTTGCAATCAGGATACGCATCGTCCAGATTGTAGGCATGCGCCCTGAATCCAGCGCACCCATCGCCCCCGCCGACTCAGTGGGGCGGGCGTCAGTCAAGGGCCTGGTTGGACCAGTACGGCGCTCGCGGCGGCAGGGCCGGCCACGGCCCGCCTAGCTTGACAAGGGCAGGCCGGGCGCGGCGCCAAGGCCCTTCTGCGCTAGCATGCTGTCTCGGGAGAAATCAACAATGGTGGTCAAAGTACTGATCCTGGAAGACAACCCGGTGGCGCGCAGTTTTCTGTGTCGAGTGGTTCGAGAGAGTTTCAGCGACACCATCACCATCACCGAGGCCGGTGATCTCGAAGCGGCACGCGCCCGCATCCAGGTGGCGGGCGGGGCCAGCGGCATGCATGGGGTTGACCCTTTCAAACTGATCCTGGTCGACCTGGAATTGCCCGACGGCAACGGCATGGAACTGCTCAACGAGCTGACCCAATACCCGGCCACCAAGATCGTCACCACGCTGTACTCCGATGACGACCACCTCTTCCCGGCGCTGCAGTGCGGCGCAGACGGCTACCTGCTGAAGGAAGACCGCTTTGAAGTGTTGGTCGAAGAACTGCAGAAGATCGTGCGCGGCCAACCACCGCTGTCGCCGGCCATCGCGCGGCGGCTGCTGACACATTTCCGGCACGGGCACCGCGGCGGCGGGCGGGCGCTGGATTCCGGCTTTTCAATGCCCCAGGACTTCACCACCACCAGCGCGCCGGTGCCCATCGAGAAAGTGCCCGACCATGAGCGCCTGACCCCGCGCGAAAGCGAGGTGCTCACCTACCTCAGCAAGGGCTTCACGATCAAGGAGATCGCCAGCCTGATGGGCATCAAGTGGTTCACCGTCAACGACCACATCAAGTCCATCTACAAGAAGCTCAACGTGTCAAGCCGCGCCGAAGCCGCAGTGCTGGCCACCAAACAGGGCCTGGTCTGATCCTGCCCGAGCCTGGCGCTGGCTGAGAGCCTGTGATTGAGTCGCCCTTGCCCGCTCAGCACTCCAAAAACGCGTCCGCCAGTCGTTGCAAATGCTCGCCATAGGCCGAGCTGTGGCTGTGCTTTGCGCCTGGATCAGAGGCGTTTTGGCGCGCTGCTCGGGCACGCTCGAACAAGTCACA
>JAYUQJ010000136.1:0-4600 GCA_043756825.1 Betaproteobacteria bacterium
CCGCCCAGGCAACCCAGGATGCTGGCGGCGTTGCCGTCGCCCAGGTGGCCGATGCGGAAGGCCTTGCCGGTCAGCGGCCCCAGCGCGCCAGCGATGGCCACACCGAAACGGTCGCGCGCCAAGGCGCGGAAGGCATCGACATCGAAGCCCTCGGGCACGCTGATGGTCGTCACCGACACCGACCGGCTGCGCGGGTCCTGGGCAAAGAAGCCGAGCCCGCCGCCCTCGGCCCAGCCGGCCACGCAGGCCTGCACCGCGCCGGCCAGCCAGCGGTGGCGCGCATGCACCGCGTCCTCGCCCTCCTGCTCGATCAGCTCGAAGGCGGCGGCCAGGCCGCACATCAGGGTCTGCGGCGGCGTGCCGCAGAACTTGCGGTAGCTCAGCGGGCTGCGGCGCAGGCGCCAGTCCCAGTAGTAGCGCGGGCCGGGGTTGCGTTCGCTCAGGCGCCAGGCGTGCTCGTCCACCGCCACCAGGCCCACGCCAGGCGGCACCATCAGGCCCTTCTGCGACGCGCCCAGCACCACATTGGCCGGCAGCGCGTCCATCTCGATCCGGGTGCAACCCAGCGAGGCCACCGCGTCCACCACCAGCAGCGCCGGGTGGCCGCTGGCGTCGATCGCGGCGCGGATCGCCGCCAGGTCGCTGGTGATGCCGCTGGCGGTGTCGGTGTGCACCGTGAACACCGCAAGGATCTCGTGCGCCGGGTCGTCGCGCAGGGCCTGGGTCAGGGCGGCGGTGTCGATCGGCCAGCCCGGGTGCCAGGGCGTGCGCACCACGCGCCGGCCCAGGGCCTCGGCCTGCACCGCCCAGGATTCGGAGAAATGCCCGGTGCCCGGGATCAGCACCGCGCTGCCGGGCGGCAGCAGGTTCTCGATCACCACCTCCCAGGCGCCGTGGCCGTTGGTGGCATAGAAAAAGACCTCGGCGGTCTGGGTGTGCAGCAGCCGGCGCAGGCCGTCCTCGCAGGCGGCGATGGTGGCGTCCAGGCGCGGGTCGCCCATGTCCATGGGCTGGCGGGCCATCGCGTGCAGCACCTCGTCGGGCACCGGCGATGGCCCCGGTGACTGCAGCAGGCGGCGGCCGGGAATGCGGGGGGTGGTGGGCATCAGTGGGGCTTGGTCGGAGGGATCAGTGAGTTGCCTGGACATCCACCGCGCAGCCCTCGCGGGCGCTGCGGGCCAGGGCTTCGAGTGTGGCGGCGATGTCCAGGCTGGCCGCCTCGGCCCGGGCGACAGCGGCAAAGTCGGCGGTGGCCACCACCCGGGCAAAGGCTTCGGTGGCGAAGCGGAAGCCGCTGCCGCCGGCCGATGGCACGGTCTCGAAGGGCTGCGCCGGCATGCCGCCGCGCCGCAGCCGCATCAGGCTGGGCTGGAAAGCGAAGGGGTGGCTGCCGGGCGGGTGCTGCCGGGGGTCGGCATGGTGGTTCAGGTACTCGGTCTCG
Source organism: Betaproteobacteria bacterium (assembly GCA_043756825.1). GTDB lineage: Bacteria > Pseudomonadota > Gammaproteobacteria > Burkholderiales > Burkholderiaceae_C > Pseudaquabacterium. The sequence continues at coordinate 1,442 of JAYUQJ010000136.1, forward strand.
ATCACCCCGGTGCTGCCGACGATCTGGGCATGGCGGTGCAGCGCGCTGTCCATCGCACAGTGCAGCTGCGCCTGGCGCCCGTCGGCAAACAGCAAGGTGGCCGCCATCGCGATGTCCACGCTGTCGCCGGGGCCGGCGCCGGCCCAGCGCGCGTCGGCCCGCACCTGCGCCGGGGCCTGGCCCATCACCAGGCGGATCAGGCTGAGCGGGTAGCTGCCGGCGTCCAGCAAGGCACCGCCGCCCAGCGCCGGGCTCAGGCGGATATTGCCCTCGGGCCGCGCCAGGGTGAAGCCGAAGCTGGCCTGCACCGAGCGCACCGTGCCGATGGCACCGGCCTGCAGCAGCGCCACCAGGTCCCCGGTCTGGGGCTGAAACCAGTAGGGGTAGGCCTCCAGCAGCATCACCCGGTGCTGGCGCGCGGCATCGAACATCGCCCGGGCCTGGGCCAGGTCCAGCGCCAGCGGCTTTTCGCACAGCACATGCTTGCGGTGTGCGGCAGCGGCGCAGGCCCACTCGGCATGCAGGCTGTTGGGCAGCGGCAGGTAGACCGCATCGACCTCGGGGTCGGCCAGCAATGCCGCGTAGCTGCCCAGGGCGCGCGGGATGCCCAGGTCACGCGCAAAGGCCTGGGCGGTGGCCAGCTGGCGGCTGGCTGCCGCGACGACCCGCACTGCGGGGCTGGGCGCCACATCGCGGCAGAACTGGCGCGCGATGTTGGCGCAACCGAGCACGCCGATGCGCAGGGCGGGGCCGGGGGAAGGGGTGGATGTCATGCGCGACCGGGTGGGGAGGTGGCGGGAGGCCTGGGGCAGATTCTGGCGCAGCGGCACGGCTTGCCCTGACGCCAGCGCGCCAGGGCCAAGCCGCCGGTCACGGACGCTGGCCCACCCGCAACGGGTCCAGGCAGTGCAGCAGGTCGGCCGGCAGGTCGGGCAGGCGCCGGGCCAGGTAGCGCCGGATGAACACCGGCGCAAACCAGGGCCCGGTATCACTGCTCCAGACCCCGGCGGCCTGCACCTGCCAGCTGCCGTGCTGGCGCGCCAGCGGCACGATGGCGGGGTCGAGCGCGGCCAGTGCACCGGGCCCGGGGCGGGCCGGCGGGTCCCAGACCACCTCGGCCAGCAGCCAGGGCGCTGCGTCGCTTTCCCAGGCCAGCAGCTGCAGCGGCCGGGCGCCCAGCGACGCGGGCGGGCTGTAGCGGGCCAGGCTCTGCCGGGCCTCGTCCCAGGCCGCCGAGCCCTCGGCCAGCCGGCGCACACTGCGGCAATCGCGCCAGGTGTGCTGCCACTGGCCCTGCAGCCAGCCCAGTGCGTCGACCGGCCGGCCGCTCAGCGCCAGCAGCAGGCCCTGGTCTTGCCGCAGCGGCCGCACCTGCGACAGCAGCCAGCCGGCGCAGCAGATCGCCAGCACGGCCACGGCGGTGCGTCGCCGCATCAGGCCGCAGCCCGGGCCGGCGCCATCAATCGACGAAGCCGCGCACCGGCAATGTTGCGCTGCGCTGCAGCCAGTTGTGCGCCGCGTAATGGGCGCGGCCGTCGGTGGCATGCAGGGTGTAGGCGTGCCGCGACCGGGCCGAGCGGTTGGGCGCGCTCCAGTGCGGCAGCCGGCCATGGAAGCAGATCAGCGTGCCGGCGGCCACCGGCACCGCCACCGCGCTGGCGGCATCGGGCCAGGGCAGGTCGCTGAGCTCTTCCATCCTGACCTGGTTGCCCTCGCGCACGAAGCGCTCGCGCAGCGGGCCGTGCTGGCCGCCGGGCTGCACCCACAGGCAGCCGTTGTCCAGCGTGGCGTCTTCCAGCGCAAACCAGAAGGCGGTGACGCTGGACGGCGTGGTGTCGAAGAAGCTGGCGTCCTGGTGCCACTTGACCTCGCCGCCAATGCCGGGCTGCTTGAAGATGTACATCGACTGCCAGACCCGGGGCTCGCCCAGGCCCAGGTCGCGCGCCAGTGCCTGCAGCGCAGGTTGGCGCGAGAAACGCTCGAACACCGGGTCCAGGTCGTGCAGCGCATGGCCGATCTTGTTGATCGACAGGGCCTTGGCCTGGCGCAGCCGGCCGTCGGCGTCGAAGGCCTCTTCTTCGAAGAAGCACTCGATGCCCTCGGCCGACGCCAGGAAGGTGGCGTCGGCGCTGCGCCGGGCCTGGTCACGGGTGGAGAACACGGTGCGGTGCGCCGAGGCGTCGAAGGCCTCGACGATCTGGTCCGCGCGGGCGCGCAGCGCGGCCAGCTCGGCGGCGCGCTTGAAGCCCGGCAGCACCAGGTAGCCATCGCGCTGGTATTGATCCTGCTGGGGGCGGCTGAGCATCGCGGGATGATGCCACCGCCCGGCCCGGGCCCGCCCGGCGACGGCTCCGCCAGGCCGCCTTGGCTAGAATGATTTCGACCGGGGAAGCCTCCCCTTTGATCTGCCACCATGAAACTCCTCGGATCCCTCACCAGCCCCTATGTCCGCAAAGTACGCGTGGTGATGGCCGAGAAGAAGCTCGACTACCAGCTGGTGCTCGAGGACGTCTGGGGCAGTGATGCGATGCTCAAGTCCAACCCGCTGGGCAAGGTGCCCTGCCTGGTGATGGAGGGCGGCGAGGCGGTATTCGACTCGCGCGTGATCGTCGAATATGTCGACACCCTGTCGCCGGTGGGCAAGCTGATTCCGCCCACCGGGCGCGAGCGGGTCGAGGTGCGCACCTGGGAGGCCCTGGCCGACGGCACCTGCGATGCACTGCTGCTGGCCCGCATGGAGGCCACCTGGGCGCCGCGCGAGGGCGCCCGCTGCCAGCCCTGGATAGACCGCCAGATGAGCCGGGTGCAGGTCGCGCTCAAGGCCATGAGCCAGGGCCTGGGCGACAAGCCCTGGTGCAACGGCAACCACTTCACCTTGGCCGATGTGGCGGTGGGCTGCGCGCTGGGCTACCTGGGCTTCCGCTTCGGCCATATCGACTGGCGCGGCGACCACCCCAACCTGGCCCGCCTGGCCGACAAGCTGCAAGCGCGCCAGAGCTTCATCGACACCGCGCCGCCGGCCGCCTGAGGCTGGGCACGGCGGCTGGCCTGCCGCAGACCCCGGCGCGGACGCCGGTCAGGCCACCGTACGGGCCGCGTTAGGCGCCGCCGCTGCTGGCGCCGACCGCATCGGCGCAGGCGCGCCCGCGCTGGGCACGG
>JAYUQJ010000137.1:0-4588 GCA_043756825.1 Betaproteobacteria bacterium
CTGGCGTTGGTCGGCTCGATCGCGTCGTTCGCGGTGACGATCCCGCTGGTCACCGGCTTCAAGGCCGGCACCGCGGCGATGCAGTTCGTCGAGCGGATGCCGTGGATCGAGCGCTTCAACGTGCTGTACCACGTCGGCGTCGACGGTCTGTCGCTGTGGTTCGTGCCGCTGACGGCTTTCATCACCGTCATCGTCGTCATCGCTGCCTGGCAGGTTGTCGAAGATCGTGTCGCCCAGTACATGGGCGCCTTCCTGATCCTGTCGGGGCTGATGGTCGGGGTGTTCAGCGCGCTCGACGGCCTGTTGTTCTACGTCTTCTTCGAAGCCACCCTGATCCCGATGTACCTCATCATCGGCATGTGGGGCGGGCCGCGACGTGTGTACGCGGCTTTCAAGTTCTTCCTCTACACGCTGCTCGGCTCGCTGCTGATGCTGCTGGCGCTGCTGTACCTGTATTTCAAGTCGGGTGGCAGCTTCGCCATCCTCGACTGGCACCTGCTGCCGCTGCCGCTGTCGGCGCAGAGCCTGCTGTTCTTCGCCTTCTTCGCTGCCTTCTCTGTCAAGGTGCCGATGTGGCCGGTGCACACCTGGTTGCCCGATGCCCACGTCGAGGCGCCCACCGGCGGGTCGGTGGTACTGGCGGCCATCATGCTCAAGCTGGGCGCCTACGGTTTCTTGCGCTTCTCGATGCCGGTGGCGCCCGATGCCAGCCGCGAGTACGCCTGGTTCATCATCGCGCTCAGCCTGATTGCGGTGGTCTACATCGGCTTGGTGGCCCTGGTGCAGCAGGACATGAAGAAGCTGGTGGCGTATTCGTCGATTGCCCATATGGGTTTTGTGACCCTGGGCTTTTTCATCTTCAATGAGCTGGGCGTGTCGGGCGGTCTGGTGCAGATGATCTCGCACGGCTTTGTCTCGGGTGCGATGTTCCTGTCGATCGGCGTGCTCTATGACCGGGTCCACTCGCGCAATATCGCCAGCTACGGGGGGGTGGTCAACACCATGCCCAAGTTTGCGGCCTTTGCCCTGTTTTTCACCATGGCCAACTGCGGCCTGCCGGGCACGGGGGGGTTCGTGGGTGAATGGATGGTGATCCTGGGCAGCGTGTCGCTCAATTTCTGGATCGCCGCCACTGCCGCCACCGCCTTGATCTTTGGCGCCGCCTATTCACTGTGGATGTACAAGCGGGTGTACTTCGGTGATGTGACCAACCAGCAAGTGCGCGAGCTGACCGACCTCAATGCCCGCGAGTTCGGCCTGATGGCCGTGCTGGCCCTGGCCACGCTGGGCATGGGCCTGTATCCCAAGCCCTTCACCGATGTGATGCATGTGTCCGTGACCGAGCTGCTCAAGCACGTCGCAGCCACCAAGCTGCCCTGAGCCGGAGCACGAGAGAACCATGAACCCCATGAACTGGCTCGTCGTCTACCCCGAGGCCCTGCTCCTGCTGATGGCTTGCACGGTGGCGCTGGTGGACTTGTTCGTCACCGACCCCCAACGTCGGCCCACTTATTGGCTGACGCAACTGAGCCTGGCTGCGGTGGCCGCGCTGCACCTGGCTTATTACGACGGTGGCGCCACTGTCTACGGCATGCAGCGCATGATGGTGGGCGACCCGATGGGCCACCTGCTGGCCTTCTTCGCAACGTTGGCCGTGATGATCACCATCGCCTACGCCCAGCCCTACATCGCCAGCCGCGACATGCTCAAGGGTGAGTTCTTCACGCTGTCGATGTTCATGTTGCTGGGCATCTGCGTGATGGTGTCGGCCAACAACTTCCTGGTGATCTACCTCGGCCTGGAGTTGATGAGCCTGTCGCTGTATGCCTTGGTGGCGCTGCGCCGCGACCATGGCTTGTCCACCGAAGCCGCCATGAAGTACTTCGTGCTCGGCGCACTGGCCTCGGGCTTCTTGCTCTACGGCTTGTCGATGATGTACGGGGCCACGCGCTCGCTCGAGATCAACGAAGTGTTCAACGCGATTGCCACCGGCCGCATCAACGCCACCGTGCTGACCTTCGGCGTGGTCTTCATCGTCGCCGGGCTGGCCTTCAAGCTGGGTGTGGTGCCCTTCCACATGTGGGTACCGGACGTCTACCACGGCGCGCCAACAGCGGTCACCTTGCTGATCGGTGGCGCACCCAAGTTGGCAGCTTTCGCCATCACCATCCGCCTGCTGGTTGAAGGCATGCTGGGCCTGGCGGTGCACTGGCAGCAGATGCTGGTGGTGCTGGCGGTGTCGTCGCTGGTGATCGGCAATCTGGCTGCGATCGCCCAGAGCAATCTGAAGCGCATGCTGGCCTACTCCACTATCTCGCAGATGGGCTTCATGCTGCTGGGCCTGGCGGCCGGCGTGGTCAACGGCAATACCCTTTCTGCCGGCAATGCCTACAGCTCGGCAATGTTCTATGTAGTGACCTATGTGATCACGACCCTGGGCAGCTTCGGCCTGATCATGTTCCTGGCGCGCACCGGCTTCGAGAGCGAAGAGATCAAGGATCTGGCCGGCCTGGCCAAGCGCGCGCCCTGGCTGGCCGGCATCATGACCTTGTTCATGTTCTCGCTTGCCGGCGTGCCGCCGATGGTGGGCTTCTACGCCAAGCTGGCGATCCTTCAGGCGCTGATCACCACCAATGTGACGGCCTACATCGTGCTGGCGGTGGTGGCGGTGATGCTGTCGCTGGTGGGCGCCTTCTACTACCTGCGGGTGGTCAAGGTGATGTATTTCGATGAGCCGACCGATGCCTCCCGGCCGGTGCAGGGCAGCGGTGTGAGTGCCCTGCTGGCACTCAACGGGGTGGCCGTGCTGGGCTTTGGCCTGTTGCCGGGGGGCCTGATGGCGATGTGCCGCGACGCCATCCTGCGCGCCCTGGCCACCTGATCATCGACGCCACCCCCGGCCAGGCTCAGGCGATGCACGCATGAACGGATCGGCTGCGGCCTGGGCCTTGCTGCTGCTGGGCTTTGGCGCCGCCAACCTGCCTTTCCTGAGCAACCGCCTGCTGTTGCTCGGGCCTCGCCGCCCGTCCAAGGCGCTGGGCTGGCGCCTGCTCGAATTGTTGTTGCTGGCCGGTCTGACCATCGTGCTCGGCGTGCTGGTCGAAGTGCGCCAGGGCCAGCGCTCGCCGCAGGGCTGGGAGTTCTATGCCACGGTGGTCTGCCTGATGCTGACCTTCGCCTTCCCGGGCTTTGTCTGGCGGGTGCTGCGCCGCCATGCCGATACCTGATGCACACCGGACAGACGAATGGCAGATGAGGCCTTGATGGAGCACCAGCTCAGCAGCCAGCAGGTCTACCAGGGCCATTTCCTGGATGTGCGGCAAGACACCGTGGGCTTTGCCGACGGCTCTACCGCCAGCCGGGAGTACATCGTTCACCCGGGCGCGGTGATGGTGGTGCCGGTCCTTGACGATGGCAGGCTGGTCATGGAACGGCAGTACCGCTACCCGCTGGGCCGGGTGATGCTCGAGTTCCCGGCCGGCAAGCGCGACGCGTCCGAGGCGGCGCAGCCCTGTGCCCAACGTGAGCTGGCAGAAGAAACCGGCTACCGGGCCGGCGCCTGGGCCCGCGCTTGCGTCGTTCACAACGCCTGCGCCTATTCCACCGAGGGCATCGAGATCTGGTTTGCGCGGGGCCTGCAGCCTGGTCCGCGCCAGTTGGACGCCGGAGAACTCATCGACCTGTGCCTGATGACAGAAGCCGACCTGGACGCCCTGGCCGCGCGCGGCGAGCTCACCGACGTCAAGACCCTGATCGGCCTGCAGTGGCTGCAGAAGTGGCGGGCCGGTTTGTGGACCCTCGATTGGATGGCGCCGGTCTGAGGCTCGGCTCATGGCCGGGCCTGGACGCTGCAGCCGCAGACCAGGCACCTGGCTCGGCCTGGCGTCCCTGGGCAGGCCGCCCAATCGGCCCAACCCGGCTGGCGCCCGAAGCGGCGATCGCTGTTTGTCCTGGGCGGACCACCCAACCCGCCGGGAATTCAGTATCTTGGATAATGACGGCACCATGAAAGTGTTGAACCTTCGATGTGAACTCGGCCACGGCTTTGAAGGTTGGTTTGCATCTGAAGAGGACTTTCAGGACCAGACCGCCCGAGCCCTGCTGTGCTGCCCCTTGTGCAATGACGCCAGCATCACACGGCTGCCCAGCGCGCCCCGCCTGAACCTGTCGGGTGCGCGGGCGCCCGAGCCCGCCGGCCCGGCCGCCACCCCGCCCGGCCAGGACGCAGTAGGCGGCGCCGCCCCTGCCGCTTTGCAGGCCCTTTGGGTCAAGGCGGTGCAGCAGGTGATGCGCGAGACCGAAGACGTCGGTGAGCGCTTCCCTGAAGAGGCGCGCCGTATCCACTACGGCGAAACGCAGCACCGCGGCATCCGCGGTCAGGCCACTGCCGCAGACCGTGCCGCGCTGGCCGAGGAGGGGATCGAAGTGCTGCCCTTGCCGCTGCCGGCTGGCATGAAGGGCCCGTCGCATTGACGCCGGCCGTCCCGGGCAGCGCTAGTGCAGTGTTCAACGCTATTCGCGACATAAAACCGTGGATTTGCCGCTGTGGCGGCGTTGCAAATCCTCGCCATGCCACTGGGCATGGCTG
>JAYUQJ010000138.1:0-4583 GCA_043756825.1 Betaproteobacteria bacterium
CAGCAGGCCGGTCTGGGCCATCACCGCCACAAGCAGCTGCCGACGTTGGGCTGTCATGCGCGCCGGTTCAGGCGGCGAAGCCGGCGCTCGGCTGGCGCGGCCTGTGGGAGACTGCCCCGATGCCCTTGCGCAACGCGCCGCCCCCGCCCGCCGATGCCAGCCGGCTGCGCCCCCTGGGCACCTTGGCGCCCGCCCGGCTGGCCGCGCTGCGTGGCTTGCTGACCGATATCGACGACACCCTGACCCGCGACGGCGCGATCGAGCCGGCAGCCCTGGCCGCCTTGCAGCGCCTGGCCGCAGCGGGCGTGCCGGTGGTGGCCGTCACCGGCCGGCCCGCCGGCTGGAGCGAGCCGATGGTGCGCGCCTGGCCGGTGGCCGCTATCGTGGCCGAGAACGGCGCGGTGATGCTGCGCTGCCACCAGGGCGCGCTGCGCCGCGATTTCGTGGCCGACCCCGCCACCCGCGCGGCACAGGCCCTGCGGCTGCAGGCCTGTGCGCGGGCGCTGCTGGCCGAGGTGCCGGGCGCCACACTGGCGCGCGACAGCGCCGGGCGGCTGACCGACATCGCGGTCGACCACAGCGAGTTTGCGCACCTGCCGGCCGAGGCCATCGCTGCGGTGGTGGCGCTGATGCAGCGGCACGGCTTGACCGTCACGGTCAGCTCGATCCACATCAACGGCTGGCTGGGCCGCCACGACAAGCCCAGCGGCGCACGCTGGGCAGTCGAGCAGGCGCTGGGCCTGCCCTGGGCGCCCGCAGACTGGGTCTACCTGGGCGATTCGACCAATGACGAGGCAATGTTCAAGGCCCTGCCCTTGACCGTGGGCGTGGCCAACATCGCCCGCTTCGTGCCCCTGCTGCGCTGGCTGCCAGGCTATGTGACCGAGGCTGAACGTGGGGCCGGGTTTGCCGAGCTGGCCGACGCCTTGCTGGCGGCCCGGACAGCCGGTGCGCTGCCATCCCGTTGACCGGCGCTCCGGTTGACAACTATTGATAACTGGCCGATCATTTTGGCCATGAGCACCCTGACCATGAGCTTTGCCCTGCCGCAGGCGATGCGTTCCTACATCGACGAGCGCGTCAAGTCCGGCAGCTACGGCAACACCAGTGAGTACCTGCGCGACCTGATCCGTCGCGACCAGGAGGCACAGGCGGCGCAGCGCTTGCGGGCGCTGATCGAGGAAGGGCTGCAATCCGGCCCAGGCCGTGAGCTGAGCGCTGACGATTGGGCCGCCTTGCGTGCCAGCGCGCTGGCACCAAAGCCGTGAAGCCTGCCGTCCTGCGGCCAATGGCCGAGCAGGACCTGTTGCACATCACACCTATCACGACCTTTCCCACATCAAGGTGGGCAAGAAGACGCCGCTGACCTTGCAGCACTTTGCCCCGGTGCTGGCCTGGCTGGACCAGCGCGGCGCTGAGCCGGTGGCCAACGATCATTGCTGGACGCTGGACTTTGCGGCCCGGCGCCAAACCGCCAGGGACGAGGCCGCGTCGCATCGGCGCGAGGCCGAGCGCCAACGTGAGCAGGGCGCTGCGCTGCGTGTGCTTGCACGCGGCCAGCGCAAGGCCGATCAGGCGCTGGAGGTTGACCAAAGCCTGGCCAAAGCCGGCGATGCCGAGCGCGCGGCAAGGGATGCATCGGCCAAGGCGCAGGCCATTGACGACGCAGTGTTTGATTTGAAGGCCGTGAACCCGCGTGAGAAGAAGGTGGTGGATTCGCGCACGCCGGCCCAGTTGCTGGTGGACATCGCCCGCAAGGGGCAAGAGGTTGATGCGGCGTTGGCCACCTTGCAGGGCCTGCTGGGCCAGGCTTGAGCCTGGCGCTCAGCCCAGCCCCAGAAACCGGCCGATCCGCCCCAACTCGTCGTCCAGCGCAGCGCCAAAGCCCGGGTCGGCAGGCGCCGCGCCGCTGACAAAGCCGATGTCGGGCAGCAGCCTGCCGGCCTGCACCGCCAGATTGCCCCAGCCGATCACCTGGCCGCGCCACAACAGCGGCAACGCGTAGTAGCCGCGCACCCGCTTGGGCGCCGGGGTGTAGGCCTCAAAACGGTAGGCCCAGCCCCAGAACAGCTCAAAGCGGCGGCGGTCCCAGACGATGGGGTCGAAGGGTGCCAGCAAGCGCACTTGCTCATCCGGCGCATGGCGTTTGCTGGCCGGGTTCTCGCCCTCGGGCCACAGCCAGTTGATGCCGTCGACCCGGGCCGACGGCAGCCGCACCAGCGCGCGGTCCAGGGCCTGGCGTCGCAGGCCGGCCCATTGCGGCGCGCCGCCGCGCAGGTGGCTGACCAGCTCACCCAGCGACCGCTCGGGCAGCGGCGCGTACTTGCGCACGATCAGGTCCAGCAGCGCGTCCATCGCTGCGGCCGGGTCGGGCGCCGGGTCGGGCGTCGGATCGTGGGCCGGGCGCGCGGCATACAGGCGCACCCCGCCCTCACGCCGGGCTATGCGCAACAGGCCCCGGTAATGCATGTCGTCCAGCAACTGGGTGCTGGCATTGGACGAACCGCCGAACCAGTTGCGCGCCTTGCCGTGGGCAAAGGCGGCATCCACCTCGCGGGGGTGCACCGTGCCGCGTTCGCGCACGAAATCCAGCACCGCTGCGGCCTGCTGCTGGCGCGCGGCCGGCCAGGCGGTGCGCGGTGTGCGCGGGTGCATCCAGGCCTGGTTCTGGCGCGGCAGGAAGCCGTAGTTGACGAAGAAGTCTTCCTCGATGTCCAGCTGCGGGTAGCGCGCCTCCAGATCACCGGCGCGGTAGTCCTTGACGCGGTGGCGCAGCGTCAGGTCCTGGGCCCGCGCGGGGGCGCGGATCGGGTCGGCCTGCACAAAGCCCAGGCGGCGGATCGCCTGGCCCAGCGTGGTCGGCGCGAACAGGGTGCGGGCCACCGCATGGCGGCGCAGATCGTCAAGCTGCAAGGGGCGGGGCATGGCCGGATTGTTGCGCCAGTGCGCGGCGCGGGGGTGGCCCGCGGCGTGGACCGTCGAGGTGCGGGCGACAATCCAGGCCCCGTCCCTCACTGCCTGCACCATGACCTCCATCGGAACCCCCCTGTCGCCCGCCGCCACCCGTGTGATGCTGTTGGGCAGTGGCGAATTGGGCAAGGAGGTGCTGATCGCACTGCAGCGCCTGGGGGTGGAGACGATCGCGGTGGACCGCTATGAGCACGCCCCCGGCCAGCAGGTGGCCCACCATGCGTGCACGATCACGATGAGCGATCCCGACCAGTTGCGCGCACTGCTGGACGCCGAGCGGCCCGACCTGGTGGTGCCCGAGATCGAGGCCATCGCCACCCCGGTGCTGGAGGCGATGGAGGCCGAAGGGCGCATCCGCTGCATCCCCACCGCCCGCGCCGCCCGCCTGACCATGGACCGCGAGGGCATCCGCCGGCTGGCCGCCGAGACGCTGGGCCTGCCCACCAGCCCTTACCGCTTCTGCGATTCGCTGGCCGAGCTGCAGGCGGCCATTGGCGGTGGTGATGCCGCTGATGGCCCGGCCATCGGCTACCCCTGCATCGTCAAACCGGTGATGAGCAGCAGCGGCAAGGGCCAGAGCAGGATCGATGGCCCGGCCGATGTGCAGGCCGCCTGGGACCACGCCATGGCGGGCGGCCGCGTCGGCCCGGGCCGGGTGATCGTCGAGGGTTTCATCGATTTCGACTACGAGATCACCCAGCTGACGGTGCGCGCCCTGCGCGCAGACGGGTCGGTCGAAACCCACTTCTGCGAGCCCATCGGCCATGTGCAGGTCAGTGGCGACTATGTGGAAAGCTGGCAGCCCCACCCGATGCACCCGGCCGCGCTGCAGCGCTCGCGCGAGATCGCCCAGGCGGTCACCGACAACCTGGGCGGCCAGGGCCTGTTCGGGGTGGAGCTCTTCGTCAAGGGCGAGCAGGTGTGGTTCTCGGAGGTCAGCCCGCGCCCGCACGACACCGGCATGGTGACGATGATCACGCAGTGGCAGAACGAGTTCGAGCTGCATGCCCGCGCCATCCTGGGCCTGCCGGTGAGCACCGCACTCAAGAGCCCGGGGGCGAGCGCGGTGATCTACGGCGGCGTCGATGCCCAGGGCATCGTGTTCGACGGCGTGGCCGATGCGCTGCGGGTGCCCAACAGCGAGATCCGGCTGTTCGGCAAGCCCGAGAGTTTCGTCAAGCGCCGGATGGGCGTGGCGCTGGTGCACGACGCCGATGTGGATCGGGCGCGGGTGCAGGCCAAGTTGGCGGCCTCGCTGGTCAAGCCCCGGGCCGCTTGAGCCTGGCCCTTGGCACGCCGCCCGGCGCGCTGTGTCAAGCGGCGCCGCTTTGCCGCCGCCGCGCCAGCGCCGCCAGCAGGCCCAAGCCCGCCAGCAGCAGCGCGCTGGGCGCCGGCTCGGGCACGGCAGTCACCGTCAGCTCACCGCTGCTGTAAAGCCGCGAGCTGTCCCAGGCCAGGCCGGCGGCCAGCGGCGCCGCTGCATAGCTGATCACATCGAAGCTGCCCTGCGCATTGCCCCAGTCAAACAGGTCGAAGCGCTGGCCGGCCTGGGGCTGGTAGTTGCCAAGCAGCACCACGTTGAGTGCGCCGCCAAAGGTCAGGCGGCCGGCCAC
>JAYUQJ010000139.1:0-4568 GCA_043756825.1 Betaproteobacteria bacterium
GTGAACAGCATCGGCGTGCCGAAGATGCCCGGCGCGATGGTCATGTTGCGGATGCCGTTGCGCGCCAGGTCGCGCGCGATGGGCAGGGTCATGCCCACCACGCCACCCTTGCTGGCCGCATAGGCGGCCTGGCCGATCTGGCCGTCGTAGGCGGCCACGCTGGCGGTGCTGATCAGCACGCCGCGCTCGCCGGTGGGCTCGGGGGTGTTGCCGCACATCGCCTCGGCGGCCAGCCGGATCATGTTGAAGCTGCCCACCAGGTTGACGGTGATCACCTTGGTGTACAGCGCCAGTGCATGCGCGCCGTCCTTGCCCACGGTCTTGGCGGCCGGCGCGATGCCGGCACAGTTGACCAGGCCGAACAGCGGGCCCAGGGCCAGTGCGGCGGCTACGGCGGCGCGGCCGTCGGCCTCCTGGCTGACGTCGCACTTGACGAAGACGGCCTGGCCCGCGCCGCCCAGCTCAGTCGCCAGGGCCTCGCCCTTGTCGGCCTGCAGGTCGGCGATCACGAGCTTGGCGCCAGCGCCGGCCAGCATGCGCGCCGTGCCTTCGCCCAGGCCCGACGCGGAGCCAGTGACGATGAAGACCTTGCCTGCGATGTCCATGGTGTTTCCTTGAGTGTTGGATTGGAGAGGGAAGGGTATGCGGCGGCCTGAACGCAAACGGCCACGCTAGGCGTGGCCGCTCGGGCTTGCCAGGGCGATTCAGCCGGCCAGGGCAGCCATCGCACGGGCGGTGATTTCGTCGACCGTGCCGATGCCGGCGATGCGGGCATAGCGCGGCGCCTGGTCGTCACCGGTGGCGGCCCACTGGGCGTAATAGTCCACCAGCGGGCGGGTCTGGGCCTGGTAGACCTCCAGGCGCTTGCGCACCGTGGCCTCTTCGTCGTCGGCGCGCTGGATCAGGTCTTCACCGGTCACGTCGTCCTTGCCGGCCACCTTGGGCGGATTGAACTGCAGGTGGTAGCTGCGGCCTGAGGGCTGGTGCACGCGCCGGCCGCTCATGCGCTCGATGATGGCGGCATCGGGTACGTCGATCTCCAGCACCAGATCAAGCTTCACGCCCGCCGCCTTCATCGCGTCGGCCTGGGGGATGGTGCGCGGGAAGCCGTCGAACAGAAAGCCCTTGGCGCAGTCGGGCTGGGCGATGCGTTCTTCGACCAGGCCGATGATGATCTCGTCGCTGACCAGGCCACCGGCGTCCATCACCTGCTTGGCGGCGAGCCCCATGGTGGTGCCGGCCTTGACGGCAGCGCGCAGCATGTCACCGGTGGAGATTTGCGGGATGCCGAACCTCTGGCAGATGAAACTCGCTTGCGTGCCCTTGCCGGCGCCCGGCGCCCCCAACAGGATCAGTCTCATCCGTGCCTCGTTGTCGTCGTGGTTTCACAGGGCCCGGCCAACGCTGGGCCGGTCCGTGCATTAAGCCAACGAGAATAGCATGGCAGTCCCTGCGTCAAACTGACGCGCCGACGGCTTTGCCCGGGCTGTTCAGCGCTGGTCGCCGCCCGCTTCGAAGAGTTTCCGCACCCGGGCCAGATCGTCTGGCGTGTCCACCCCGGGGCCGGGCCGTTCGCGGCTGACATGCACTGCGATACGCTCGCCGTGCCACAGCACGCGCAGTTGCTCCAGCGACTCCAGGCGCTCCAGCGGCGCCTCGCTGAGTTGCGGAAAACGCCGCAGGAAACCCGCCCGGTAGGCATACAGGCCGACATGGCGCAACGGCGCCGGCAGCGCCGGCAAGTGGCGGATGCCGTCGGCAAAGCCGTCGCGCCACCAGCCTATCGGTGCGCGCGAGAAATAGAGGGCGCGCCCGGCGGCGTCCAGCACCACCTTGACGACATTCGGGTTGATGAACTCGGCCACCTCGTCGATGGCGTGGGCCACGGTGGCCATCACGCAATCGGGCCTGCCCCGCAGCAGTGCGGCGCAGGCATCGATCATGGCCGGGGCGATCAGCGGCTCGTCGCCCTGCACATTGACGACCAGATCGTCGCCGTCCAGGCCCAGCAGTTCGCAGGCTTCGGCCAGGCGATCACTGCCGCTGGGATGGTCGCTGCGGGTCAGCACGGCTTGCGTGCCATGGGCCCGGCAGGCCGAGACGATCCGGGGTGAATCCGCTGCCACCACCACCCGGGCTGCGCCGCTGCGGCCGGCGGCCTGGGCCACCCGCACCACCATCGGCAGGCCGGCGATGTCGGCCAAGGGTTTGTCGGGCAGCCGGCTGCTGGCCAGCCGCGCCGGGATCACAACCGTGAATGCCATCGCGGCGGCGCCGGCCGGCCTAGAGCGGGCAGGGCGCAGGCGGCGGGAAGGCCTCCAGCACCCGCGCTTCGGTCTCCAGCATCACCGGGATGCCGTCGCGGATCGGAAAGCCCAGCCGGTCGGCCGGGCATTGCAGCTCGCTCGGGCGCGACTGCGCGTCGCGCGCCATCTGCAAGGGCCCCTTGCAGACGGGGCAGACCAGCAGGTCGATCAATCGGTGGTCAAGGCTCATGGATGTGTCAATAGCGGCGCGCACAAGGCGCGCAAGGCCTGGTCAAAGGCGGGTTCAGGCTGGAAGTCTAGCGGTGCCACCCAGACCCGGCTGCGGCCAGTGCTGCCGGGGCGCAGCTTGACCGCATCTTTTTCGGTGACGATCACGTCGGCCGTGTCGTCGGGCCAGGGCAGGGGTTGCATCGGATGGTGGTCGGCCAGGGCCAGGCGGTCGATGCGCAGGCCGGCCGCCTCCAGCATGGCGAAGAAGGGGCCGGGGCGGGCCAGGCCGGCGGCGGCCAGCAGCCGGCCCGATGTGCCCTGGCGGGACTGCAGCGCCGGCCAGCCGCCGTCGCTGGGGGCTTGCTGGCCTGCCCACCAGCCTGCCAGCGGCAACACACCCGCCAGCCGCCGCTGGCCCAGAAAGCCCGGCAGCGGGGTGCTGGGCGCGGCCGCGTTGTAGAGCACCAGCGTGCCGGCCGGCACGCTGGCCGGCAGTGGCTGGCGCAGCGGCCCGGCGGGCAGGTGCAGGCCGTTGCCTGCGCCGCGTTCGTCGAAGATCAGCAGCACCCGGTCCCGGTGCAGGCGGTGGTGCTGCAGGCCGTCGTCGGCCAGCAGGAGGTTCACGTCGGGGTGGGCGGCGCAGAGCCGTCGCGCCGCAGCCGCCCGGTCGGTGCCCACCACCACCGGTGCGCCGGTTCGCAGGTGGATCAGCAGCGGCTCGTCGCCCACCTCGCGGGCCGGGCTGTCGCGCAGCACCGGTTGCACTGCCGTGCCTTGCCGGCCATGGCCGCGCGAGATCACCCCCGGCCTGAAGCCCATCTGCCGCAGCAGGCCGACCAGTGCGATCACTGCAGGCGTCTTGCCGGCGCCGCCCACCACCAGATTGCCGATCACCAGCACCGGCACCGGGGCCTTTTGCACTGCCCTGAGGCCACAGCGGTACAGCCCGGCATGCGCCGTGCTGAGGCCCCGGTACAGCCAGGACAAGGGGCGCAGCAGCTGGGCAACGGTGCGGGGCGGCGGGCCGGTCCACTGGGTCTGTATCCAGCGGCTCAGGCGGCTGCCCGTGCCGCCCTCCCCGGCGGTGCCGGCCATGCCCCGCTCAGCGGCTGCCGCCTGCAGCGGGCAACTGGGTGGCAAAAGTCAGCCGGGGCAGGCCCGCCCGGCGCGCGGCGTCCATCACGTTGACCACCGCCTGGTGCGGGGTCAACGCGTCGGCCGAGACGATCACCACCGCATTGGCGCCAGCCGCGCCGGCGGCCTTCTGCAGCGCGGTGGTCAGAAGCTCGATCGCGTTGCCGTCCAGCGGGCTGCGGTTGACGGCGTAGCGGCCATCGCCGGTGACGCTGACCAGGATCTCCGACGGCCGCTCTTTCAGGCGCTCTGCATCGGCCGTGGGCAGGTTGATCTGCAGCTCGGAGTAGCGGCTGTAGGTGGTGGACAACATCAGGAAGATCAGCACCACCAGCAACACGTCGATGAAGGGGATCAGGTTGATCTCCGGTTCTTCGTTGCGGCGGCGATGGAACTTCATGCGGGTGGGCGGCCGGTTGCCCGGGTCAGCGCGGCGCCGGCGCGGTGCGCACCGCAAAGCGCATCAGGTGCGGCACCAGGCGCTCGGTGGCTTGCTCCAGCGTCAGCAGGTGCTCGTCGACCCGGCCGCGAAAGTAGCGGTAGAACATCAAGGCCGGGACCGCGATGATCAGACCGAAGGCGGTGTTGTACAGCGCCACCGAGATGCCGTGGGCCAGCGCCGCCGGGTTGTTGGCGCCGCTGGGTGCCTGCGAGCCGAAGATCTCGATCATGCCCACCACCGTGCCCAGCAGGCCCAGCAACGGCGCGGCGGTGGCGATGGTGCCCAGGGTGTTGAGGTAGCGCTCGAGCTGGTGCGAGGCCGCGCGCCCGGCCGCCTCGAAGGTCTGGCGCAGTGCCGCCTCGGTGATGCGCGAATCGACGATCGCGGCCTGCAGGCCGGCCGCCAGCACCTGGCCCAGCACCGAGTTGTCGGCCAGTTTGGTCACCACATCCAGCGCTGGCAGGTGGCTGCGGCTGACCGCCATCACCTCGTCGACCAGGGTATCGGGCGCGATG
>JAYUQJ010000140.1:0-4567 GCA_043756825.1 Betaproteobacteria bacterium
CTCGCCATAGCCCGGGCTATGGCTGCGCTTTGCGTCTAGATCGAGCACGTTTTGTGGTGTTGCTCGGTCACGCTCGAAATCCTCTCAGTCTCTGAGCCCGTGATCGAAATCAAGCGATTGGCGGTGGCCGACGCCGGTGCAGCGGCGCGCTGGGACGGGTTTGTGCTGGCCTGCCCCGAAGCTAGCTTTTTCCACCGGGCCGGTTGGCAGCAGGTGCTGCAGCAGGTGTTCAGGCACGACACCTATTTTCTTTATGCCGAGCGCGATGGTGTGATCTTGGGGGTGCTGCCCCTGGCCCAGGTCAAGAGCCTGTTGTTCGGCCATTCGCTGGTCGGACTGCCCTTCACGGTGTACGGCGGCGTGGCCGCCAACCATGCCGATGCAGTCCCGGCGCTGGAGGCCGAGGCCCAGGCGATCGCAAAACGCCTGGGGGCGGCGCACCTGGAATTGCGCAACACCGCGCGCCGTCATGATGATTGGCCGGTGCAGGATTTGTATGTCACCTTCCGCAAGGCCATCCTGCCGGACGACGAGGCCAATATGCTGGCCATCCCGCGCAAGCAGCGTGCGATGGTGCGCAAGGGCATCAAGAACGGCCTGCGCAGCGAGATCGACCCTGGGGTGGACCGCTTCTTTGCGCTGTTTGCCGACAATGTGCACCGCCACGGCACACCAGCGATGCCCAAGCGCTGGTTCGAGGCGCTGAAGGCGGTTTTCGGCGCCGATTGCGAGGTGCTGACCGTGGTCTCCGCCGACGGCAAGCCACTCAGCAGCGTCTTGAGCTTCTATTTCCGCGACGAGGTCTTGCCCTTTTATGCCGGCGATGACGAGGCCGCGCGCGACCTGGCCGCCAACGATTTCAAGTACTGGGAACTGATGCGCCGGGCCTGCGCCCGGGGCATCACATTGTTTGACTACGGGCGCAGCAAGCAAGGCACCGGACCGTATGCCTTCAAGAAGAACTGGGGCTTCGAGCCGACCCCGCTGCATTACGAGTACCGGCTCTACAAACGCGATGCGGTGCCCCAGAACAACCCGAACAATGCCAAGTACAAATTGCTGATCTCGACCTGGCGGCGCATGCCGCTGGGCCTGGCCAACTGGCTCGGGCCCTTCATCGTGCGCAGCCTGGGCTGAGAGACTGAGCGATCGATGGCCAACCTGCTCTACCTGGTGCACCGCATGCCCTACCCGCCCAACAAGGGTGACAAGGTGCGGTCCTACCACCTGCTAAAGCACCTGGCCGCGCGCCACCGGGTCTTTCTGGGCACCTTCATGGACGACCCCGACGATGCGCAGCACATCGACACCCTGCGCGCGGTCTGCGCCGGTCTGCATGTGGTGCCGCTGCACCCGCGCCGGGCCCGGCTGGCCAGCCTGGCCGGCCTGGTGCGCGGCGAGGCCCTGAGCCTGAGCTATTACCGCGACCGCAGCCTGGCCCGATGGGTCGACCAGACCGTGGCGCAGCAGGGGATTGCGGCGACGGTGGTGTTCTCGTCGTCGATGGCGCCTTATGCCCAGCGTTGGCCGGAGGTGCCCATGCTGTGTGACCTGGTGGATGTCGATTCGGCCAAGTGGGCCGAGTACGCCAGCGCCCACCGCTGGCCGCTGTCCTGGCTTTACCGGCGCGAGGCGCGCCACCTGCTGGCCAGCGAGCGGGCCACGGTGGCGCGGGCGGCCCGGTCCTTCCTGGTCACCCAGAAGGAGGTCGACCTCTTCACCCGGCTGGCGCCCGAGACCGCCGGCCAGGTCGAGGCCCTGAGCAATGGCGTGGATGCCGACTTCTTTGCACCCAATGCGGCGCGTGCGTCGCCATTTCAAAGCGGCGAGCTCGCGCTGGTGTTCACCGGTGCCATGGACTACTGGCCCAACATCGACGCGGTCACCTGGTTCGCGCGCGAGGCCTTGCCGGCGCTGCGCCAGCGCTGGCCGGCGTTGCGCCTGCATATCGTCGGCCGCAGCCCGGCGCCGGCAGTGCTGGCGCTGGCTGGCGCAGCGGTGGCGGTCAGCGGCACAGTGCCCGATGTGCGGCCCTATCTGCAGCATGCGGCGGTGGTCGTGGCACCCTTGCGCCTGGCCCGCGGTCTGCAGAACAAGGTGCTCGAGGCCATGGCCATGGCCCGGCCGGCGGTGGTGGCGGCACCTTGCGTCGAGGCCCTGGACGTGCGGGCCGGCCGCGACCTGCTGGCGGCCCAGACGATCGACGACTATGTGCGCCAGATCGACGACCTGCTCGGGCAGCCCGAGCGCGCTGCGGCCCTGGGCCTGGCCGGCCGGGCCCAGGTGGTGAAGGTCTACAGTTGGGCGGCTCAACTGGCCGCGCTGGATGCGCCCCTGGCGCGCGCCTGCGCCCGGGCACCCGTGCTCGCCCAGGCGCATCAACTTCAAGGGGTTTCATGATCGCCAGCAGCCTCAAGGCACCCTCAGTGCCCACCTTCTGGCGTATGCCTGGCCTGGCTCTGCTGGCGCTGTTGACGGTGCTGCTGCTGCAGTACCGCGACACCGCCGCAGGCATGGTGGCGATCTGGCTGCGCTCGGAAACCTTTGCCCATGCCTTCGTGGTGCCACCGATCGCGCTGTGGCTGGTCTGGCGCCAGCGCCAGCGCCTGGCCGACCTGCAGCCGCGGCCCCAGTACGCGATGCTCGTGCCGATGGCCTTGCTGGCGCTGCTGTGGCTGGCGGGTGAACTGGTGGCGGCCAACTCGATCTCGCAATTGGCCTTCACCGCCATGCTGGTGCTGTCGGTGCCCCTGGTGCTGGGCCTGGCGGTGGCAAGGGCGCTGGCCTTTCCGTTGGTATTCCTGTTCTTTGCGGTGCCTATCGGCGATTTCCTCACGCCCTACATGATGCAGTGGACCGCCGATTTCACGGTCCAGGCCCTGCGCTTGAGCGGCATTCCGGTGTTCCGCGAGGGCCTGCAGTTCGTCATCCCCTCGGGCAACTGGTCGGTGGTGGAAGCCTGCAGCGGCCTGCGCTACCTGATGGCCTCGTTCATGGTGGGCAGCCTGTTTGCCTATCTCAACTACCAGACGCCCTGGCGGCGCTGGGCCTTTGTGGCGGTGTCGATTGCCATGCCCATCGTGGCCAACTGGCTGCGTGCCTACATGATCGTGATGCTGGGCCACCTCAGCGACAACGCCATTGCCACCGGTGCCGATCACCTGGTCTATGGCTGGGTGTTCTTCGGCATCGTGATCATGGTGATGTTTTTTGTCGGCGCGCGCTGGGCCGAGCCAGAACCGGCCTACCAGCGGGCCGGCGCCGGCCCGGACCGCAACCCAGCCGGCCCCGGGGTGGCGACACCCGGCGGACCGGCCTGGCCGGTGGCGCTGCTGGCCATCGGCATGCTGCTGATGCCGCCGCTTGTGCTGCAGCGCCTGGCCCCGGACGACGCCTATGCAGCGCCCCGGCTCGGCCTGCCGGACACGCTGGCCGGCGGCTGGCGCGCCGATGATTCACCGGCCAGCGACTGGCGCCCGATCCTGGCCGGCGCATCGGCCCAGGCCCAGCGCCAGTACAACGCCGGTGGCGGCGCGGTGGGTCTGCACATTGCCTACTACCGCGACCAGAACGCCGAGCGCAAGCTGGTCACGTCCAGCAACCTGCTGGTGCAGGTGGAAGACCCGCAGTGGAATGTGCTGGCCACCGCACGCCGCGCGATCGGGCTGGATCCGGGTGGCGAACTGGTGGTCAACAGCACCGAGATACTGTCGAACGTCGCGCCCAATACGGGTGTTGCACGCCAGCGCCTGCGGGTATGGCAGTGGTATTGGGTAGGTGGGCGCCTGACCCGCAGCGACCTGGTGGCCAAGTTGCTGGGCGCCTGGCAAAGGCTGAGCGGGCAGGGCGACGAATCGGCGGCGGTGTTCGTCTACACCCTGGAGCCGCTGCAAGTGGACGCCAGCGCCAGGATGGACCACTTTCTGCGCAGCAATGCGGCCACGCTCGACGCCCTGTTGCAGGCGGTGCGGCGCGATAAGTGAGAATCCCGCCTCTTCAAACTGATCGATGGACAAGGGAAACAACGCGATGATGACGGTTGCAGTGATTGGCCTGGGCTATGTGGGCTTGCCCCTGGTGGTGGAGTTCGGCAAGCAGATGCGCACCATCGGCTTCGATATCTCGCTGCCCAAGGTGGAATCCTGCCAGCGCGGTGTCGACCCTTCGCGCGAACTGCCCGACGCCGAACTCGCCGCGGCCACCCATGCGGTCTACACCGCCGACGGTGCGATGCTGGCCGAGGCCGACATCATCATCGTGGCGGTGCCCACGCCGGTGGACCAGGCCCACATCCCCGACTTCAGGCCGCTGATCGGTGCCAGCGGCAGCGCCGGCCGGCACATGAAGAAGGGCGTGATCGTGGTGTACGAATCCACCGTCTACCCGGGCGCGACCGAGGAGGTCTGCATCCCGGTGCTGGAGCGCGAATCGGGCCTCAAGTGGAAGCAGGACTTCTTCGTCGGCTACAGCCCCGAGCGCATCAACCCGGGCGACAAGGAACGCACGGTCACGAAGATCAAGAAGGTCGTCGCCGGCGACACGCCCGCCACGCTGGCGCTGGTCGAGA
>JAYUQJ010000141.1:0-4565 GCA_043756825.1 Betaproteobacteria bacterium
GCAGCTGCGGCGGAAGCTGATCGACGGGTCCACCGACTTCAGCTTCATCAGCGCGTCCAGCAGCATGCGCTCCGACCCGTCAAGCTCGACGTCGATCGACTGCATGTAGGGCTTGGCGTCCTTGTCCGGGTCGTAGCGGTAGATCTGGAAGGTGCGCTTGGTCATTGGATTGCTTTCTTTGCCCGGTTCAAGCTGGATTTAGAAGGTACGCACCTTGGGCGGCACGCTGTCCACTGTCAGCGGCTGCAGGTTGACCGGCTTGTAGGCCAGCCGGTTGCCCTGGCTGTACCACAGCGTGTGCTTCATCCACTCGGCATCGTTGCGGCCAAGCGGAAACTGCGGGTCGTCGGCCAGGCGCTCGTAATCGCTCACCGTGTGGGCGCCGCGGCATTCGTGGCGGGCGGCCGCCGATTCGATGGTGGCCTGCGCCGCCTCGATCAGGTTCTCCACCTCCAGCGCCTCGATGCGGGCGGTGTTGAAGACCTTGCTCTTGTCCTTGAGCGTGATGCCGGCCACCCGCTCGCGCAGCGCGGCGATCTTGCGGATGCCCTCGTCCATCGACACCTGGGTGCGGAACACCCCGGCATGCAACTGCATGGTGGCACGGATGTCATTGGCCACGTCCTGGGCGTATTCGCCGCTGCTGCTGTCGTCCAGCCGTGCGATGCGCGCCAGCGAGGCATCGGCCGCGTCCGCCGGCAGCGGCTTGTGCGATTTGTCGGCCGCCTTGAAGCTGTCGACGATGTGGTTGCCTGCGGCCCGGCCGAACACCAGCAGGTCGAGCAGCGAGTTGGTGCCCAGGCGGTTGGCGCCGTGCACGCTGACGCACGAGCATTCGCCCACTGCGTACAGGCCGTTGACCACGCTCTTGTGATCGTCATCCTTGGGAACCACTACCTGGCCGTGGATGTTGGTGGGGATGCCACCCATCTGGTAGTGGATGGTGGGCACCACCGGGATCGGCTCTTTGGTGATGTCGACATTGGCAAAGTTGTGGCCGATCTCGAACACGCTGGGCAGGCGCTTGAGAATGGTGTCACCGCCCAGGTGCGTCATGTCCAGGTTGATGTAGTCCTTGTTGGGGCCGCAGCCGCGGCCTTCCTTGATCTCCTGGTCCATGCAGCGCGAGACAAAGTCGCGCGGGGCCAGGTCCTTCAACGTCGGCGCATAACGCTCCATGAAGCGCTCGCCCGCAGCATTGCGCAAGATCGCCCCTTCGCCGCGGCAGCCCTCGGTGAGCAGCACGCCGGCGTTGTGCACGCCGGTGGGATGGAACTGCCAGAACTCCATGTCCTCGAGCGGCAAGCCGGCGCGCGCGGCCATACCCAGGCCGTCGCCGGTGTTGATGAAGGCATTGGTGCTGGCGGCATAGATGCGCCCAGCGCCGCCGGTGGCGAGCAAGGTGGTCTTGGCCTCCAGGATGTAGACCTCGCCGGTCTCCATCTCCATCGCGGTGACGCCCAGCACGTCGCCGTCGGCGTCGCGGATCAGGTCGAGCGCCATCCACTCGACGAAGAACTGGGTGCGCGCCTTGACGTTCTGCTGGTACAGGGTGTGCAGCATCGCGTGGCCGGTGCGGTCGGCTGCCGCGCAGGCACGCTGCACCGGCTTCTCGCCGTAGTTGGCGGTGTGGCCACCAAAGGGGCGCTGGTAGATGGTGCCGTCGGCATTGCGGTCGAAGGGCATGCCGAAATGCTCCAGCTCGTAGACCACCTTGCCGGCCTCGCGGCACATGAACTCGATCGCGTCCTGGTCGCCCAGCCAATCCGAACCCTTGATGGTGTCGTAGAAGTGGTAGTGCCAGTTGTCCTCGGACATATTGCCCAAGGACGCGCCGATGCCGCCCTGGGCCGCCACGGTGTGCGAGCGGGTAGGAAACACCTTGGACAGCACCGCCACGTTCAGGCCGGCACGGGCCAGTTGCAGCGATGCGCGCATGCCCGAGCCACCGGCACCGACGATCACCACGTCGAAACGGCGACGCGCCACGGAAGACTTGATTGCAGTCATTTTCTCAAAGTCTCCAGAGCACTTGCACGGCCCAGCCGGCACATCCCACCAGCCAGACCATGGTGACGACCTGCGCCAGCAGGCGCACACCCACCGGCTTGATGTAGTCCATCCAGACATCGCGCATGCCCACCCAGGCATGCCAGGCCAGCGACAGGATCACGACGAAGGTCAGCACCTTCATCCACTGGCGCGAAAAGATGCCGGACCAGCTGTCATAGCCGATCGGGCCGCCGAAGATCACCTGCGCCACCAGGGCCAGGGTGAACAAGGCCATCAGCACCGCAGTGATGCGCTGGCTGAGCCAGTCTCGAAAGCCGTAGTGCGCACCGACGACCAGGCGCTTGCTACCGTAATTGACGGCCATGGGGTGTTTGCCTCTTGGGTGGGGGGTCAGAACAAGCCGAACAACTTGGCGCCCAGGGCGAGCGTCAACACGATGCTGATGGCGAAAGTGGCCACGGCCGAGCTGTGCCCCTGCTGCTTGCTCACGCTGTGGGTGGCGTCCATCCACAGGTGGCGCACGCCGGCCACAGCGTGGTGAAGGTAGGCCCAGATCAAGGCCAGTGCCACCAGCTTGATCAAGAAGCCCGGCAAAGGCCCGATACCGGCCACGAAGGCGCTGGTGAAGCTGTCATACGACGCCTCGGACGTGACGCTGGCGTCGAACATCCAGACAATGAAGGGCAGCAAGAAGAACATCAACATGCCGCTGACGCGGTGCAGTATCGACACCACACCGGCCAGCGGCAGGCGGTATTGCAAAGCCTCGATCAGCCGCATATTGGCGCCAGGCCGAACGCCAGATCGGGTCTTGGAGAGGTCTGCCATGGATGAGAGTCTCTTTGTAATTCGACTGAAACCAACAGAGTTTATTGCAACGCAACAGATTTACCCGGACCTTGTGGCATCCCCCGGGCGGGCGCGGCGGCAAGGCGATGCAGCATCAATTCAATTCATTGCGGTAAAAGTGCTGCTGGGTGGTGTACAGGCCGCGACGCAGTTCAACAGGCTGGTCGCCATAGGTGAATGACAGGCGCTCGACGCTCAGCAGCGGGCTGCCGGCGGCCAGGCCCAGCAGTTCTGCCGTGCCGACGTCGGCCGCCACCGCGCGGATTTTCTCCTCGGCGCGGATCATGCGCACGCCGAAATCAGCCTCGAACATGCCGTACATCGGGCCTTTGTAGTCGGCCAGGCGCTCGGCCGTCAGGCCCTTGAACAGCGCCCCGGGCAACCAGATCTCGTCCAGCACCACCGGTTTGTCCTGGGCCAGCAGCAGACGGCGCAGTTGCACCACGGCATCACCGCTCTTGCCGCCCAGCATGCGCGCCACGTCCGCCGGGGCCCGGGTGCGGCGGCAGTCCAGCAGCCGGCGGGCCATGTCACGGCTGCCGCCGTCGTCGGGCATCAGGCGCAGAAAGCGGTACTGGATCTGCTGCTCGGCATGGGTGGCCACGAAAGTGCCCTTGCCCTGGCGCCGCACCAGCAGATTGTCGGCGGCCAGCTCGTCGATGGCCTTGCGCACCGTGCCCTGGCTGACCTTGAAGCGCACGGCCAGGTCTTGCTCGCTGGGGATGGCCTCACCCGGCTTCCACAGGCCGGACTGCAACTCGCGGGTGATCAGGCCCTTGATCTGGCGGTACAGCGGGCTGAAGGCCGGCCCCGCTGCCACCGGGTCGGTGCCGTCGGCGGGTAGCGGGGCGGGCGGGGCGGGCGGCATCGGTCGCGATTGCAGCACAAAGACGACGTCAATGCCTGAGCTTTCTCGCGAAATCTGACAGATGTCTTATAGAAGACAGAAGACCTTTGCCAACCCCCGTAACAACCCCTAGTTTGGCCTACACTGCGCAGCGGCCGGGTGTCACCGGCGGGCCGGCCCACACCCCTGTCCCCGTCCAACATCCTCCTGGAGCCCCCCATGAGCAAGAAGCCCGTCCGCGTGGCCGTTACCGGCGCCGCCGGCCAGATCGGTTATGCCCTGCTGTTCCGCATCGCCTCGGGCGAAATGCTGGGCCAGGACCAGCCCGTGATCCTGCAGCTGCTGGAGGTACCGGTGGACAAGGCGCAAGAAGCGCTCAAGGGCGTGATGATGGAGCTGGACGACTGCGCCTTCCCGCTGCTGGCCGGCATGGAGGCGCACAGCGATCCGATGACCGCCTTCAAGGACACCGACTACGCCCTGCTGGTAGGCGCCCGCCCGCGCGGCCCCGGCATGGAGCGCGCCGACCTGCTGGCCGCCAATGCGCAGATCTTCACGGCCCAGGGCAAGGCCCTGAACGCGGTGGCCAGCCGCAATGTCAAGGTGCTGGTGGTGGGCAACCCGGCCAACACCAATGCCTACATCGCGATGAAGAGCGCACCCGACCTGCCGCGCAAGAATTTCACCGCCATGCTGCGCCTGGACCACAACCGCGCGCTCAGCCAGATCGCGGCCAAGACCGGCAAGCCGGTGGCCAGCATCCAGAAGCTGGCGGTGTGGGGCAACCACTCGCCCACCATGTATGCCGACTACCGCTTCGCCACCATCGACGGCGCGTCGGTCAAGGACATGATCA
>JAYUQJ010000142.1:0-4544 GCA_043756825.1 Betaproteobacteria bacterium
CCCGGGCCCGCAAGGCTGCGGGCGGCAGGCCCAGCATCAGCAGGGGCAAGGCTGACGTGCAGGCCTGGAAGCGGGAGGGAGCAAGGGTTGCCTGGTGCATGGCGGATCTCCGGGTCGGGTCGGGTTGGGCGTGGGCCTTGGGGGCGGCCGGCGCGGCACCTGGGCTGCCCCAGCTGCCGCGCCATGGCGCCCTTGATCAACTCAACGAGATCCGCGCGGGCTTGCTATCAGCGTCCGGCAAAAAAAATTGCTTCTGATTTCGCCGCCCCGAAGCTGCCGGTGCGCCAGTGAGTGCTGTCACCGCCCATCCCCCCCCCCCGCGCTTGTGGCGGGCCGCACAGCCCAAGCGGGTGAACTCCGGGCTGAAGGTGGTGCACCGCGTGATCACTGGGGCGGCGGCTGCTTGACCAGGATCACGGTGCAGGGTGCGTCCATCGCCACCTTGATCGGGACAGTGGCCACCAGGCGCTGCAAATGCAGGCCATGGGTTGCGGCGCCCATCACGATCATGCTCACGTGGTTGCCCTGTGCGTAGCGGGTCAGGGCTTGGGCCACGTCGTAGGACTCGAGCACGTGGTAAGAGGTCTGATGCCCGATCAGATCCAGGCCCTTGGCCCACTGCATCATCACGGTCAGGTGGCGCCGGTGGACTTGTGATTCGTTGCGGTCGACTTCCGTGTAGCTGGTTTCACTGGGCGAGATCACCGTCACGCAGGCCAGCCGCGCGCCCGGGCGCACGCCGAGTGAATGTGTCACCGCCTGGCGCAGTGCGTGCATCGTGCTGTCGCTCACCTCATGGTGGGGCGGCACCGCCACCATCACGATGGGAATCTCCTGGATGTGATGGGTGGGCATGAGGCTGGGCTGGTAGTGCTTGCCCGCCGCCTTGAGCCAGCGCTTGAGATGCTCCCTGAAGCCGGTGCCGCGGGTGCGCTTGCCGCGTGCCGTGACCTTCACGTGGTCCGGGTGGGACAGGTCGAAAGCGAGATGGGCTGCCGAGGGGTAGCGGTGCGCCGCTTCATGTTCCAGGCAACGCAGGATCACCTCCTGCAGCCACTCGGGCAGGTCTGGCCGCAGGGCGCGTGGCGGCTTGGGATCCATCCACAAGCGCAGGCGCAAACCACTGTCGGTGGTGGGGGACCCAAAGGGCAACTCACCGGTGGCCAATTCGTAGAGCATGACGCCGATGGCGAAGATGTCGCTGCGAGGGTCACCGCGCACACCCACCACCTGTTCAGGCGCAATCCAGACGGGCGAGCCCACTGCCTTGCGCAGTTCTTCTGCCAGCAGGTCGGGGTAATGCGCGTGGCACGACAGTCCGAAGTCCAACAGCACCGCCTTGCCGTCCGGCTGGATGATCACGTTGGCGGGTTTGAGGTCGAGGTGGCAGGTGTTTTGTTTGTGCAGGCTGTGTACGGCGTGCGCCACGGCTGCACCCAGGTTGGCCAGTGTCTCGTACGTCAGGGGGGTTGGGGCTGCATCAGACTCGGGCAGCCAGTGGTCCAGCGTCTGGCCTTGCACGTGCTCCATCACCAGATAGGGCACGTTTTCAAGGTCGCCAGCGGCAACGAACCGTGGCACGTGTGGACCGCTGAGCACCGGGAGCAGTTGGTGTTCCACCTCGAAACTGACGATCGTCTCCGCCCCGTCTTCAGCAGCCATGCGCGGGACCTTCATCACCATCGGGAAGCCCGGGTCGCGCGCGCCGTCGGCGCAAGTCACGCTGTAGATGTAGGCCATGCCACCCGAGTAGATGCACGGCCCGAGAACAAACCCGTCCAGCACGGTTCCGGGCTTCAACAGACTCATCGACCTTCTTCCAGACGTTGGGCAAAGTACTCGGGCAATCCGGCCCGCCGCACCGCTGCAGCAGCGGCCATGTGGTCATACGCCACGCGGTGAAAGGTCAGGCGCGCAGGCTTCAGATCAAACAGCGCGTACATGGCGCTGGTCAGTCCGTCGCGCGGCTGCCCCACCGACCCGACCGTGGCGATCCAATGCCGGTGGGTCGGCAGGGGGATGGGCACGCCAGCGGTGGGTGAGAACGCCATCAGCTTGCCTCGACTGCCTTTGTAGTACAGGGTCTGATGGTGAACGTGGCCACCGAAGACATAGCGCACAGCCGGGTCTGCCGCAGCTGCTGCCAGGCTGGCGCCTGCGCTGCGCTCGTCATCGACGTAGCGCCACTCCTGCGGTGCGTCGGCGCTGGCATGGACCAGGAAACACGACTGCAGGCGGGCCGTGAGCGGCAATGCCGTCAGAAACAGCTGGTGCGCTTGGGTCAGCTGCCCGTGGGTCCAGGCGGCGGTGGTGGCACCGAGCGCACCACTATGCTGCGGCGGGTTGAGCGCCATCGCATCGTGATTGCCTTTGAGCACCACCGCGCCACCTTGCGCCAATTGCAGGATGAGGTCCATCACCGGCCCAGGATCGCCGCCATAGCCGACCAGGTCACCGAGCAAGGCGAACTGGGTTGCACCTTGCTGCTCTGCATGGGCCAGACAGGCTTGCAAGGCCTGCAGATTGGCATGAATGTCCGACAACAGCGCCAGCTTCATGCAGCTTCCTCTTGTGGTGTGAACAAAAATCCGCCGCCAGGTAGAACTGGATCGCCGATGAGAAGTTTGGCCGCGGCCGATGTGCAAAGCGACTTGGCCCGATCGCAATCCGCCAGGGCGATTCTGCGCTGCGCCGCCGATGTCGCGAATCGAGTTTTGCAGCTTCTGCGTGCGTCGCCTCGCCAGCGCTTGCAGCGCTTGCGTGCCGAAGCACTTTCGCGGATCGGTCCACTGTTTGATCCAGGCTTTCCCTTAGTTTCAAGCAATAGTTCGTTCGATGAAACTTTGGAGTAAGGAAGCTGCGCCACATTCGCGGCCAGCGAGCAAAGGGCGCTGTTGGTGGTGTGCCGGTGAACGAGCCACCCGACACCAACAGGCCTGAACAAGTCACCTTTCGCAAGAACCCATCGCTCTGGGAACAGGCGGTTGAGCGAAAAAAACGATCCGCAGTCTGACTGCGGTGCAGAACCGTCTGGACACTGTGCCAGGCAACATTTGGAGCAAGCAAAAATGGCAGCAGCAGGCGCGACAACCGCCGTGCGGGAACGATCCCGCCCGATGACCCCCGAAGAGAAAAAAGTGATCGCGGCTTCTTCCGCGGGCACGATCTTCGAGTGGTACGACTTCTACCTGTACGGCGCGCTGGCCGCCATCATCGGGGCCCAGTTCTTCACCGCCTTCCCCGAGAACACGCGCAACGTGTTTGCGCTGCTGGCCTTTGCGGCCGGCTTCATCGTGCGTCCGTTTGGCGCCTTGGTGTTCGGCATGTTGGGCGACATGATCGGTCGCAAGTACACATTCCTGATGACCATCGTCATAATGGGCATCTCGACGTTCCTGGTCGGCATATTGCCCAACTACGAAAGCTGGGGCGTTGCTGCCCCCGTCATCCTGATCCTGCTGCGCATGGCGCAGGGTTTGGCGCTTGGCGGCGAATATGGTGGTGCTGCGATTTACGTGGCAGAACACGCCCCGGCCAACCAGCGCGGCTACTTCACGGCCTTCATCCAGACCACGGCGACGCTGGGCCTGTTGCTGTCCTTGATCGTGATTCTGTCAGTCCAAGGTTACGTCAACGGCAACTACCCTGACGTGCCTTTGCTGAAGGATGGCGTTGCGGTGTTGCTGGCCGATGGCAAACCGACGATGGTCAAGGCGTTCAATGCGTGGGGCTGGCGCGTTCCGTTCATTGGCTCAATTTTTCTGCTTGCAATCTCGCTGTACATCCGCTTGCAGATGAACGAAAGCCCCGCCTTCAAGAAGATGAAAGAAGAGGGCCGCACCTCCAAGGCACCCCTGAGCGAAGCGTTCGGCAACTGGAAGAACGGCAAGATCGCTCTCATCGCCCTGTTCGGCTTGGTTGCAGGTCAGGCGGTGGTTTGGTACACCGGCCAGTTCTACGCGCTGTTTTTCATGCAGAACGTGATCAAGATCGACAGCTTCACCGCTAACGTGATGGTCGCTTGGTCGCTGATTTTGGGCACGGGTGGCTTCCTTTTCTTTGGCGCGCTGTCCGACCGGATTGGCCGCAAGCCCATTATCCTGACGGGCTGCATGCTGGCTGCCGTCACCTTTCTGCCTGTGTTTGGCTTGCTGACCAAGACTGCGAACCCAGCGATCTACAAAGCGCACCAGACCCCAGTCACGGTGAATGTGAACGCGCAGGACTGCTCGTTCCAGTTCAACCCGACCGGCACCGTCAAGTTCACGTCCTCCTGCGACATCGCCAAGGCGCAGTTGGCGCGGACCTCGGTGAACTACGACACCGTGGAAGGCGCAGCCCCCGGCACGCTGGCCGTGGTGAAGGTCGGCGAAACGGCCATCCCGTCGTATGACGCAGGCAAGCTGAGCGGTGACGATCTGAAGAAGGCCAAGGCCACCTTTGACTCACCCTGAATGCAGCACTGAAGCAGGCGGGTTACCCCATGGTGCCGGCCGACAACACGACCATCGCCAAGGCGCAGAACTTCGTCGACATCTTCACGG